>JAEXXS010000378.1 GCA_023451915.1 Pseudomonadota bacterium
TCGTAATAGAGATTGGCGATGCCGTAGAGATAGGTTCGGTCGATGAGGCCGTTTTCGTTGTACCAGGAATTCTGACGATCAACGCTCAAGCCAACACGACCTTGCAGACTATCGCCGCGGTCGAGACTCACACGCGCGTCAAAGACATCATTGAAACTGTCGAAATCGACATTCGAATAAACGAGCTGTGCTTGCGGCGTGACCGACCATTGCTCGTTCAGCATCAAACGCTTGCCGCTTTCCAGCGAGAGCGCATAGCCGAACCCGTTATTGCCGTCCGTCAGACCCACCCCGGCAAGCGTGGAATCCAGATTGCTGTCATACCAGGTCGCCTGCGCCTGACCGTCGATATAGAAACCACTTTCTCCATACCATGTCAGCGTGCCGCCAAAGCCATAGCCATCCGTCGAGATTTCGCCGTCGCCATAAATGGAGCGCGTCTTGGCCTTGCCGTGCACGTAACGCACGGTCAAGCCACCGATCAGCTTGCCGCTTTCATTCTCGACGAAAAGACCGTCGAGCCCGGCTTGAAGGCGAAACGTGTTGAAATCGTAATCGGTGCCCGATGTCGACGAGCGCGGCGACATGTTTGTATGCACGCCTTCGACGCGACCCCACACGCCATTATTTTCGATCAGAACGCCCGTCTCCTGCGGCGGCGCGTAGGGCGAACCGATTGGGTCCGCACCTTCCGAAAACATGACATTGCCTGCGTGGCTCCAATAGCGATTACCAACGCGCTGTTGCAGCGTCGGAAGACCGTTCAGGCCCAAAAGCAGCTGCGGGTAGGCTTCGTAAACGGGGACACCTGGCTGATAGAGCGGCAATTCTGGCTCGGGCTCAGGTTGTGGATTGCCGGGTTCCGGGTTACCCGGTTCAGGCTCCACCGGGCTCATTGTCGAGCGGAGATACCAGTCACCGTCATTCGGGGTAGAGACGCCACCCTTATAGAGCCGGTAGGCATATGCACCGGCAACAACAGCCGGATCGCCATTGAACTCATAATCACCGAGAAGCGTGAATGAACCATCGGAAGCGCCGCCAATGCTGATGATCCGAATGCCTTCGCTGGTAACGGCACCCGTCCCGTTGACATTGATGACGTCGACCAGCGTGCTGCCAGCAGTATTGCCTGTGACGACAAGCATATCGGTTGCGGAACTGTCATTGCCCAATGTCGTATTGAGCCGCAGTTCGCCATCAGATCCGGTGTAGTTGCCGTTGATGGTAAGGCGATCGCCCACCGAGCTTCCGCCAGCCGCCAGGTCGATCAGACCAGCATTGTCGACCTCGACAGCAGAACCTGCAACGCTTGGCGAGATGGCGTAGCTTCCACCGCTCGCGATGACTGAACTGGTACTATCTATGGTGAGGGCGCCCGTCTCCGATTCGGCATCGCCGAGTGTCAGATCGCCGCCCATCGTCAGTCGCGAACCGGATAAAAGGTTGACGCTTTCCCAGTTGATGAAACGCTCGGGCCGAGATGTCTGTACATTGGTCAGCGTGATTGTATCCGTGCCCGGACCACCATCAATCACTGTGGTTGGCTGGATCGTGGTTTCGGTCAGGTTCTCCAGATTTGCGATATCGTCGCCACCATTCAAGTGGATTTCTCCGGCAATCGTGCCCGCGCCGGTCCAGTTCAGCGTATCAACACCGGCTCCAGTCAACACGTCACCGGTGATGGCCCCGCCCGTGACGTTGATGGTATTGACACCCCCTGCAAGACTGATCGCCGTGCCGTTGCCACCCGTAATGATACCGGCATTGCTCACGGTATAACGGCTGCCGGCACCGAGAACACCGGTAGCCAGTGTACTGGTGATTACGCCTGTGTCGGTATTCGTCAGGACTGTACCGCCCAGCATATAAACGCCATTGCCGCCATTCCCGGAAGCGGTAATCGTGCCGGAATTGACGACAGTTTCGTTGACGCCTGCCAGAACACCATAGGCATTCAAACCGCTGACATTAACTGTTCCGGTGTTGGTCAAAAACCCGAAGCCGCCCAGAGAGCGCATGCCATGCGCTGTTTGGCCGGTTGTGGTGATCGTACCGTTATTGGTGAGCGTTCCCTGATATTGTTTCGACATGCCGAAGCCATTCAGCGACGTTGTCGAGATCGTGCCGTTGTTGACGGCATTGGCATAATCGTCGAGCAGAACGCCGGAGCCCGGCGGATTGATGATCGCGCCAGCGCCAATCGTTACCGTAATATTGTCCTGACCGGTCGTTGCGATAACCCCGTATGTAAAGGGATTAGGCGCATTCGCATCGCAGGTAATGGTTTCGCCTTCGTCCGGCTGCCCTTCCGCAGTCGTGGAGCCTGTAATGGCTATATTCCGCGTTACATTGAAACATGCAGCATCCGCGTTGGTGGGAAAAACCGCTCCGGCAAATGTTGCCAATCCGGCAACAGCCAGGGTTGGAACAGCGCGGCCCAGCACGGCTTGTATCGTGACGATTGTCGTAGAGCTCGTAAGGATACGGTTAAATCTCCGGCTGAGCATTCAAGAACCCCAATGAAAACAAGCAGCTAGTATTCACGGCTGGATATCGTTATGCCTGCATCGCGGCGGCGTCGGAGAACAGGCACCGGGCAGAGCTACTTACGCACGTCCAAACCAATTCCTTCCAAATAAGCAGATAACCGGAACGGGCCGAGTGTCTTAACGGCAATCATATCTCAAAAAGAGCATTATTTCAGAAACCGCTAATGTCAAGTCGACAAATTACTTTACGAGATGCTGTTGGGTCCCTCTAAGCAGATCAACCGATCAATGACTTCCGGCATTCTATCAATCCAGAATCTATTGAGGGTTCGGCTCGTTAAAGATCGCCAGGATGGCGTCCGCGACCCATTGCGATTTGGCGAGACTACTGTGAGACCGTCGTAATAGTGGTTTTCTTCTGGCAACGCCCAGTATGGTGTGACTCTTTGCTTTAGAGGCGTGACTCCGCTTGACTCTTCGAAAGGCAGGGTGTTTTTGCCGGAAGTGCTTTATCGCTACAGAAATGCCGACAGGATAGCCTCACGCCATTACAATAAAGTCTCTTTCGCCAGCTGCGACAGCCAAGCGGCATGGCTTTTGCTTTAAGCAGACGGGAGATACTTTACGGGAATAACACAATGTCCAACACAACCACCATCCATAACGACGGAAATACACTGTTTCCGATCGTTCTTTCCATCGTTGCCGCTGCGGCAACAGGCGTTCTCTGGGCTTATGCCAATCCGATCCAGCTGGTTCCGGGCGTGATCCAGTGGCGCATTTTTGCTTTCCTGCCGCCGCTGGTCGGTATTTTGCTGGGCCGCAAGAGCGGTTTCATCTGTGGCTATCTCGGCACCATCATCTGGTCGCTGCTTGCTGGCACCTTCATTCCTGCGCATTCGCTGCTCGTCGACGGCATCATGGTTGGACTGACCGGCCTTATCCCGGGCATCCTGTTCGATCCGAAGACCACGACTTTTAACCGCGCTACACTGATTAAAATTGCAGCAACCTGCCTGATTGTTGGCCTCTTGATGGTTGCTGCGGTTTCGGCAAGCCTTGCCTATCTTGGCATTTTCCCATTCTGGTGGGCCGTCATGTATCTCGGTCTTTCCGATATCGTTCCGATGCTGATCGGTACCCCGCTGTTGGTGGTTCCTGCCCTGAAGATTCTCAAGGGCGCGCATCCGTCCGGTTTCACGCGTTTCTGAGAGAGAGCCCGGAAAAGTGCTCCAACTGCAGAATGTTAAAGTGGGTTTTGGCGATTCCGTTCTGGCAATCGCCGAAGCCAGCCTCGAAATCCGTGACGGCGAACGCCTTCTGGTCTGTGGCGCAGGCGGCAGTGGCAAGACCACGCTGCTAAACGCCGCCTCCGGCATTGTGCCGCGTCTGATTACCCCGCAGATTTTCGGTGGCGATGTGACATTGAACGGCAAGCCCATCTCTTCCATATCGAAGGACGAGTTGTTCAGTACGGTCGGTGTGGTTTCGCAAAATGTGGAAGACCAGCTCTGGGATCTCAGCGTCGAAGACCTGATTGCCTTTCCGCTGGAAAATCGCGGCCTTGCCAAAGACGCCGTCCGCACGCGGATTGACGATCTTCTCAACGAGCTTGAACTGAACGCCTTGCGTGGTCGTCGGGTACTGACCCTTTCGGGCGGCGAGCGGCGCATGGTGGCCATGGCCGCCGCACTGGCTGCCGAGCCGAAGTTCCTGATCCTCGACGAGCCGACCACGGGACTTGACCCGGCGGCCCGCCAGCGCCTCGTGCGGGTTCTCAAAAAGCTCGGTTCCGAAATTCCGGCCTTGCTGATTGCTGAACAGGATCCCGCCTCCTTGCAGGCCGTCGTCACTGACGTCGGTCTGGTGAAGGAAGGCAAGCTTGCGCCTGTCGTGCCGCTTGCTTCCATCATCAATGATGCGGGAGCCTGGGAAGATGCGGGTGTTCTGCCGCCTGTGGCGGTGCGCAAGCGCCTTGCCGGTGGCAAAGCCGACGGTCAGGTGCTCGTTTCCGTTTCGGGCATCAAGACGCAGCTTCAGCGCCGTGATGGCCAGCCTGTCCTTGAAAACGTGAACTTCCAGATACGGGCGGGCGAGGTCGTTGGCCTGATTGGTAAGAACGGTGCGGGCAAGACCACGCTGTTCCAGTCCATTCTGGGCCTTCAGAAAATTGCGGCGGGTTCAATCACCATTGGCGGCGAGAATGCCGACACGTGGACTGCCGCAAAACGTGCCCGTTCGGTTGCTTATCTGCCGCAGAACATGCGCCGGATTTTGTTTAACATGACGGTGCTGGAGGAAGTGGTCTTCGCCATCACAGCGGCAACCCGCGCGCCGAAGGATGACACCATCACCGCTCGCGCAACAGCTTGCCTGCACAAATACGGTCTGGGCGGTCACGAGGAAACCAACCCGTTTGCGCTTTCCTCGCGGCAGCAGGCCTTGCTTGGTCTGGCCTGTGCGGAAGCGGCAGGCGCTTCGGTTGCCATTCTCGATGAGCCGCTTCTGGCGCGTGATCTCAACGGTCGCCGTATGCTGGAACTGTTCCTCGAAACCGCGCTGAGTGAAAACCGTGCCGTGATGCTGATCTCGCACGATCTGGAACTGGTGGACGATGTGTCGTCTCGTGTCATGATCCTCGATAACGGCCATGTCACTTTCGATGGTGATGTGGATGCGTCCTGGGCGTCCGATGCCTATAGCGCGCTGGGCTGGCCCAAGCCGCGTGTCGTCGAGACGGGAGAAGCCGCATGAAAATCTTCTACGATCTGAACTTCTTCGTGAAGCTCGTCGCGGCTTTTCTGGTCATGCTCGCCGCCTGGCTGGTGCCCGGCTGGCATTATGGCGTGCCGCTGGCGCTGGTGACGGTCGGCTTTCTGGTGCTGGTCAAGGTGCCGGGCCTGCGCGGCTATCTCAAGGGTGCGATGCTGTTGACGCTGCTCGTCATGGCGAGCTGGATTCTCAATCTCGTGCTGCAAGGCATGGCCTTCATGGATACGCTGCCGATTGCTGCCGGTATGGCGGCGCGACTGGTGACAACCACCGCGGCCTTCTATTTTGTGATGGAAACCAGCACGCCAGGTTCCATTCTGGCTGCGGCAAGCGCTGCGCGTCTGCCGCCTATGGTCACGCTGGTGCTGTCGCTGACCTTCGGCATTATCCCGATGCTGCGCGAGGATTTCGAACGTATCGCGGATGCCCAGCGCGCCCGCGGCATGGAAATCGATGACGTCTCCTTTCCCATGCGCCTGCGTTTTGCGCTGGCGCGCGGTGTTCCGCTTCTGGTGCAGGCAATCCGCATGGCACATGCCATTTCGCTTTCACTCGCCATTTATGGCTTCGACACCAAGCGCAAGCGCACCACATGGCGCAATGTCGGCCTGCTGGTGGAATCAAGGCTCAATACCAAGGACGTAAAACGATGATTGAAGACAGCACGAAACTCTCCGGCAACGGACAGGTCTGGACCGTGGATGTCGCAGGCCGCAAGGTCGATCTTCCAATTGTGCCGATCAATCCGAACTTCGCCATTTCGCTGATGATGGTCATCGATCTTGGCGTTCGTTTCGGTGAACATGCCGGCAAGGCACTGGCCGAAAAGCTGGCGCCGCTGAAGCCCGATGTGATCGTCGGCGCTGCAACGCTCGGCATTCCGGTGGCGATTGAAGTGTCACGGGCACTTGGCCTTGATGATTATGTGATATTGCAGAAGTCGCCGAAAATCCATCTCGGCGATGCGTTGGTGCAGACGATTTCTTCGATCACCTCCAAAGGCGAGCAGCGCCTGCTTCTAGACCGTCAGGCAATCCCGCTTCTCAAGGGAAAGCGCGTGGTCGTAGTGGACGATGTCGTGGCGTCGGGTTCGAGCCTCAAAGGCTCAATCGAGCTGGTGCGCAAGGCAGGCGGTGATGTCGTCGGCATTGGCGTGATCCTCACCGAGGCCAAGGACTGGCAGGAAACGCTTGGCGATGATGTGAAGCTGCTTCACAGCCTCGCGCATATTCCGCAGTTCGACAGTCAGGATGGCGAGTGGAAGCCAATTCAG
>JAEXXS010000242.1 GCA_023451915.1 Pseudomonadota bacterium
GGACAAGGGCTGGGCTGACACCTATCTCGCCGGGCCGGCATTCAAGGATCAGCTCGCCAAGGATGTCGCGGCGACGGAAACGATCCTCAAGGAAATCGGCCTCGTCAAATGACAGGATCTCAACAGCCAGATGAGCGTCGCCCTGAAGGGGCGACGCCAGATTTCGCCGCTCTTGTTATCGCTTTCATTCTCGGAGCCGTGGCCGTGGCCATTGCGTGGTCTACGGCTTACGGCAATGATGTGATGAGCTACTCGCCAGTTGGCCCGAAGACCGTTCCCTATGTCGTTGCAGCCGGGTTGTTCGGCCTTGCCATCTGGACGGTTATCGAGGCACTACGCGGGGATTTTCCCGAGAGAGAGCATCAGGAAATAGCCCCCATGGCCTGGATCATCGGCGGTCTGGCGGTCCAGATGCTGACGATGAAGACAGCCGGGTTTTCGCTCGCTACCGGATTGCTTTTCGCAGCAACCGCGCGGGGCTTTGGCTATCGCAAGTTCTGGATCAGCGTTCCCGCAGGCATCGTGTTTGCCTTCGTGATCTGGTTCATCTTCGCGCGTGGTCTTCAGCTGTCGCTGCCATCCGGCTGGCTTGAACGTTTCGTCTAGAGCGCGTTTCGATCTGATTGGATCAGATCGGCGCGCTCACTATTGGTTTTAACACACATCTCATCCGAAAACCGTTTTACACTTTTCGGGATGTGCTCTAACGGCCAGGGCAACTCATGGATACTGTAGCACTTCTCGCCAACGGTTTGCTGGTGGCGCTGGAGCCGTCAAACCTTCTCTACGCGCTGATCGGCGTTACGCTTGGCACCGCTGTCGGCGTTCTGCCCGGCATCGGACCGGCGCTCACCGTGGCGCTTTTGCTGCCGGTGACCTACAAGCTGGACCCTTCCGGCTCGCTCATCATGTTTGCCGGTATTTATTACGGCGGCATGTATGGCGGTTCGACCACGTCCATTCTTCTGAATACGCCGGGCGAAAGCGCATCCATCGTCACGGCGCTGGAGGGCAACAAAATGGCAAGGGCAGGGCGCGGCGGTCCCGCCTTGGCCACAGCGGCCATCGGTTCCTTCGTTGCTGGTCTGATTGCCACGCTGGCGCTCGCCTTCGTTGCCCCATGGGTGGTGAAATTCGCGCTGTCCTTCGGCCCATCAGAATATTTCGCACTGATGCTGCTCGCCTTCATGACCGTCTCGGCGGCCTTCGGCGATTCAACCCTTCGCGGCCTCACATCGTTGTTTATCGGCCTTGCGCTCGGCCTGATCGGTATCGATCAGCTGAGCGGGCAGGCGCGGCTTGTCATGGGCATGCCAAACCTGCTCGACGGCATTAATGTCACGACGCTGGCGGTGGCGCTGTTTGCTATTGGCGAAACACTGGCGGTGGTGGCGAAGAAACTTGGACCGGACGACGAAGTCATTGCCGTCAAGGGCTCTGTCTGGATGACCAAAAACGATTGGAAACGCTCATGGATGCCGTGGTTGCGCGGCACGGCCATCGGCTTTCCGATTGGCGCGATGCCTGCGGGCGGCGCTGACGTGTCGAGCTTTCTGTCCTATTCGGCGGAGCGCCAATTTTCCAAACATCCGGAAGAATTCGGCAAAGGCGCAATCGAAGGTGTCGCCGGGCCGGAAGCGGCCAACAATGCTTCAGCCGCCGGTACGCTTGTGCCGCTTCTGACGCTCGGTCTGCCGACCACAGCGACCGCCGCGATCATGCTGGCCGGTTTCCAGCAGTTCGGCCTGCAGCCGGGGCCGCTTCTATTCGTAACCAATGCCTCACTGGTCTGGGGACTGGTGGCGAGTTTGCTCGTTGCCAATCTGATGCTGCTTATCCTGAACCTGCCGCTGATCGGCCTGTGGGTAAAGATGCTCACCATCCCGCGCC
Source organism: Pseudomonadota bacterium (assembly GCA_023451915.1). Next base: position 1,891 of record JAEXXS010000242.1, read on the forward strand.
ATTGGCTTTATGCAGGCATTCTGGTGTTCGCAACGCTCGGCACGATTGGGGCCAATGCCTCAACGTCGATGTTGTTCGGTCTGCCGGTCTCGTTCGAACTGGGCCTGCTTTTGGCATTCGGCCTTCTCGGCTATGTGCTACGGCGCTTTTCCTATCCGATTGCGCCGGTGGTCGTTGGCCTGATCCTCGGACCGATGGCGGAAAAGAGCCTGCGTCAGGCATTGCAGATCAGTCAGGGCAACCCGATGGCGCTTATCCATTCCTGGGTGTCGGTCGTGCTGATCGCGCTCGCAATCGCGGCCGTCGTGGTGCCGATGATCATGCGCCAGCGCGGCAAAGGTGCACTTCTGGCGCAGATGGCAACGGACGAAGACTGATGAAAACAGAGAGGCTCCGGAATTACTGGGCCTCTTGATAGCACATATTTGGTTCCCCCGTATTGGACATGTGGAGAACCGGCTAGGATGCTATCTCTGTCTCCGTTTAAAGGAGAACATTATGACAAAATATTATATTTCCATTGCATTTGGAGCTGCATTTTTAATGAGTGCTGGCGCTTACGCAAACAATCAAAACGGTCTGCAAAATAGCCCTGCAATGACGCACGGCCAGCAGGCGGGGAAACCTCTGACAGTGGCTTCGGCGCAGGGTCTCGGCGGTTATTCGTACCCATCCTATGAAGACTGCGCCAGCAATTGCCCAGCCTGGAAAGGTCAATGTCAAAAGATGGGGGAGAGCTACGAATGCCGTTAGTGAAAGTAATGGTGCGGATATATTCTGTGTCGTGAAAACAAAACAGCCCCGGTTTTGCCGGGGCTGTCCGTAACGCGGATACTAATTACTCTTTACGCGAATATTATCCGTGGATTTCGCGGAACTGCTTTGCATTGATGCCAAGCGTCTCAAGGTCTTTCGCAGCAGGCTGATGACCAACCCGAACAGCAGCAGAAGCGCGGACTGCGCTGCCGAATTGCGCGAACGCACGACCGAAACGATTGTTAAAACGGGCAAACATTTTCATCTCCAGTACGGACAGTTTCTTCGTCCGTGACTGTTAGATGGCGATGGGCAGGCCGGTTTTGAAGAGATTTCCGTGCATGCCTGCCCTGCGGCATGTGCATGTGACGACCATCGCGATCAGGCGATGGCTTTCCAGCTCGATATCGTTCATCGCGACAATGAGGGGCTATTTTGCTTGGGACTTTCCTCCACCAGCGCAGGCGTTGGGTCGGATGTTGCGACGGCGGGCGGTCCCTCGACGCCGCGCTGGCGTTCGCGGATGAATGTAACCATGCCGGAAATGACAATCAGCACGATGCCAATCAGCATCGCCATATCGATATGGTCGTGGAACACGAAATAGCCGAACAGGATCGCCCAGATCATCTGACTATATTGCGGCGAAGCAATCGCGCTGGCAGGCGCGTGATGGG
>JAEXXS010000247.1 GCA_023451915.1 Pseudomonadota bacterium
CGAATGAGAACCAGTACTACGATGCGCGGCGTTGGAAGGCCTTCAACATCATCACATTCGAATGCCACCACATCGCCGTGACGTATCCCAGCAACCCGTTGAGCGATCCATTCAATGTCGTCGGGCCACACATTTCGCCCGTTTACAATGATGAGATCTTTCGTACGTCCCGTGATGACGACTTGTCCTTGATCAATAAAACCCAAATCACCCGTTTGGAAATAACCGTCTTGTTCTAATGGTAGGCTGTCCTGATCGCTCTGATTGAGATACTCCTTGAATACACTTGGCCCCTTGACCCTGAGCTCGCCCTGCACGCCGTCGGGCAGCATATGGCCACTCTGGTCGACAACACTTAATTGTAGATTTCGTAGCGGTCTGCCGCATTTCACAAAATTGCTTGGCCGCGTAGACCCATTTTCCGTTATACTTACGGTACTAAGACCTGTTCCGGGTTTCGTCATCGAAATCGCCAACGTCGCTTCTGCCATTCCATATGAAGGAGCAAAAGCTTTCGGATCGAAACCCGTATGTGCGGTGCGTTCTGCGAACTCTGCCAATCTTGCAGCGTTGATGGTGTCGCCGCCGATACCAGCCACGCGCCAACAGCTGAGATCGAGCGAGGTTGTCGGCGCGTTTGCCATTGCCCTGCTCACAGCTTCGTACCCAAAAGGCGGTGCAAAACTAATCGTTGCTTTGTTACGCGAGATCAACTCAGGCCAAAGCATCGGCCGTCGCACGAATGACGACGGGGCCATGTAGTCGACAGAGCATTGTCCGAACATCGGTGCAATCATGAACCCCATCAGGCCCATGTCGTGGTAGAATGGGAGCCAGGAATTGGCCCTATCATCCGGCCGCAGCTGTAGTCCCTCGCGCAAAATGGCCGTAGCGTTGGCTGCAGCAGCGGTTTGTGTAACAAGCACGCCTTTAGGAAAAGACGAGGAGCCGGATGAATACTGAACATATGCGATTTCAGAAATTTTTCTATCCGCTGGCCCCAATTCACGTTCCAACTCCAGTTCCTCAAAGGCTAACAGATGAGGAATGGTTATACCGGTGTCTATGAATGCCTGGATCAAAGTTGAAGGTGCTATTAATATCTTTGCCCGACAATCTTGAACTATACGACGTACTCTTGCTAGATAGGCCGAATGGCCGCCGATATATCGATTAAAGGATATTGGAACCGGGATGAGGCCAATGTACTGACAGGCATAGAATGCATGTTGGAAAGATTGGGTGGTTTCAGCGATTATTCCCACAAATTCGCCGGGCTCGACGCCCATATCGAGCAACTGTGCTGCAACTGACAAGGATTGCTGTCGGAGCTCCTTGTATGAACACGCGTGCGTAAGAACTCCTTTTGACGAGTAGAAATTCGTACCAGTTTTACCTCTAGCGGCGTAATCAAGGGCATCTGCAATTGAGACAAAGCCGCCACGTCTCAATGCAATCTCACTCAACGTCGGCGCTGGAGATATCTGATACTGCAGATCAATCATTGCTCAAACGCTGAGAAAATTGGGATATCCACCCGGTTGACGTGCATCTGTCCTAAGAGAATCGGTCCTGTCTCATACAATGCTCTGTTCCCAACATAATCGAGTTCTCCAAAATTACCGCTCATTTTCGCCACGTAACCCGGACTGGATGGCCACCGGCCTGCAGCATTTGAGATTTCCAGTAGAAATTAGGTTGAGTGTCGTCCGTAAGTTCCAATAGGACATGGTGGAGAAAAACGCTCAGGAACGTAACGAGTTCAACAAGAGCGAACTGCTTTCCCCCGCAGACTCGCGGCCCTACGCTAAATGACATGTTGTGACCCGATACCTTGAGGTTCTCATAATCATCGATATTGAGAGCCCAGGGATCGGTTTTGAACCGTCGATCATGCTGCACGCCGATGAAAGAAATCATAATGTTCTGCCCCGGATTGATGATCTGGCCGCTTAACCTATCGGCTTCGATCGCAAAACGAGAAACAATAGGGGTTGGAGGATAAAGGCGAAGTGCCTCCGAAACAAAATGCGCCATTAGTTGCAGAACGGATAGCTCCTCCCAGCCAGGTTGGGGGAGTGTCCAAAATTTTTCAGCAATCTGATGCAATCGTTCTTGCACATCAGGATATTTGGCGAGCAAATAACAGATCCAACCCATCGTTGCCGCAGAAGTTTCTGATCCGGCGGCGATGAATGCAATCAGCTCTTGCTCCATCACAAACCGGTTTTCTGTCCGTTTTTCTGCTTCTAACATATCATTGAGCAAAGACGAGCGAACAGTACCTTCCTCACGGAAATAGGAGAGCGTTTGCAATATCTTTTTGCGAAGAGAGGGAAGTGTGAGAAGTTGTTCTCGATAAAGATGTCCGGTTTTTCCCGCTGGAATAAATGAGTATTGAGCACCTAATTCCATCAGCTGGGCAAGCAGCGACAGATCGATACTTGTGTCATTAAGGTTCATGCCAAAGAAACTATCAATGAGCACGCTCGATGTCATTTTCCGCAGGTGATCGTCGTCAATGGTGGCCCGCGTTTGGCTATCGGATACGAGACGATCAAGGGCTTGCAGCGCATAGCGATTTGCCAAGCGGAACACAGTCTCGCGATCAAATTTATTGAAATAGGTTTGGGTCAGGGCTCTACGAATTTCCCAAGCATGCCCGTCTTCCGTAAATCGCGATGCTCCTAGAATTTGTCGTAGCCAGTCCATATTCTTGCGATAGTTTTGCGCATTCTGGCGCAAAACGTAATCTGCTTCTTCAAAACGCTGAATAATGAAGACCGGAACGCCATTGAGCGTTGAAAACAGGTTTTCACCGTTACGTTCAGACGCTAGCCTGTAAAGGTCTGTACAGATCTGCGAAGAGGGGTTCATGTGCGCTCGTTCTTGAGCAATCTTGCAAGATCTTCGACGGATCGCATTTCCAATAAGGCAATGGGGTCAACAACATGACCCAAGCTTTCCTCGATTTCCAAGGCAATCAACTCGAAAGTCAAACTATCAATTGATCCGAGGGCATTTATATCGGCATTCGCCGGAATGTTGTCCTTCGGAATCAAAAGACATCCCGAAAGAATTTCCTTTGCCTGATTCAGATAATCCGTCTCAATAGCCAATCGTCATTCCTTCCAGACCTTTGCAGCCGGATCTACGCGGTGACGTTGCTTGCTGCCGTGTGCATATTTGTACGAAGCAAAAAGCAATATATCAACGCGATCGCCGTCCGGCGTTCGACATTCCTGCTTCAGATAGCCTTCAAGTTCGAACCTCGGATTATTCTTGAAATTGAATAACATGGCGTAATTTCGTGCCAGAATACGCGCAGTGAATTTTTCGATCTCGCGTTCTTCATAAAAATGGTCAATCACCGCATCGATCGTCGCCCACAAAACGCCCTTTCCCATATGCTTTTGGTCGCCAAGCCCGGTGGTTATACTTCCTATTCTGTGCGTCTTGTTGATGTCGATCGTATAAAATCCAACGAGCACGTCGTCGGCATAGATACCTAAAAAGTAATTATGAGAATTGTCGAACCGCGAGACGAAAGCTCTGAGACTCGGTAGGGAAAAATTCAGTCCTTCGAGGTTGAGCCCCCGTAGCATTTGCGATTTGTTGAACCAGCCGAGAAACTCGTCAGTGACATCCTCAGGCAACAACGTACGGACAACAAAGCCGTTCGTTTCAATACGAATGGAACCGCCTTGCTGGGGTGCACCGTTCTCGAGCGAAGGACTGCGCTGAAGAGATACGGTGACCGGTCGCCTTGGCAAAGGAAGTACAACCACTTTTTGCTTCCTCTCCTATCGCAATCCCTTTTGAACGACTGAGCGTGACCAGGCCTGTTGCGACAGAAAAATTACGCTAATTACATCGAGCCATGCAGAACGAAACCAGTTCGTTATCGTCTCCGACATAAGTGAACGATAGGCATGTGCGTTTATCGCATATAATCGACCCATATCGGGGGACGTTCGCGTTTCATTGGAGAATTGCACAATGCTTGGCTCCAAAACATTGGCAACTTGCAACGATTTCGCCAATTCCATCGCCTTGATACGCCCATGATACATTTGCGCTCCCAATGTAGCGATATCTCTCAGCAAACCAGTCGGCTCGCCTTCATTGTCGAACAATCTGCCCGATGCATCCGCCCTGACGTTAGAAGTAATTCTGTCGCTGGCCAAATCCAGGATCAAGATGGCCTCCTCCTGGTCCGCCACTTTTTCTAACGCAAATGGGTAATATTGGAATACTTGCGGAACATAACAACCTGGCCGCCAGCAGCCATCTTTCATAACAAATTCATTCTCGGTTCCCATCCCCAGGAGAGCCACGGGAACGATATCGCCATTATCGAGGAACACAATAGGATAATGCGCTGCTGCGAATTGTATTTCATCAAAGCCCAGCGGGACCACGATGCTTCTATTGGCAAAGCCGAAATTTTTTTCTCCAGTCAAAGCATATTCGCGGTGGGCTTCCGCACACAATATGCTGGGCCGTTGGAAAAGTATGCTCCCAGTCGACTGCATATTATAAATTCCGTTGTTTTTCTGGCGCTTAAAGATATCCGCGTAAAATATCCTCATTACGGAGGAACATCGAGTTCCGGCTCATGTAGCTAGCATTTTTTCACTCCGGTTTATTGCGGGACGGAAGAATCCAACTGGATGTTATTCGCTTTCTTCAGTTTTTAGAATATTCAATATTCCTTTTTTAGAAAAATCTAATAACATGGATTAGCTTTTCAGTTTCATAAGCGTTCTTTCTGGAGAATCTAGCTGATGGGAAAACGAAGAAAAGATTCAATATATTGGCGAACGTCATATTGGCGAATGTCGCCTGTATCGAGAGCGAAGCGACGACTGGCGTCGTCCGTTGCCTTGACTTTGATCTTTCTTAGTTCCCAATCCGGCGCACAAGCCAATGAATGGATCGGCCCAGAAAACGGCGATTTCTTTGCGAATTCAAATTGGAGCGATAACGCCGGCCCTCAGGGCCCCGCTTCGACTTTTACGACCGGTACAGCGCAGGGCACCATCGATCTCTCTGGCGCAGGGAATGGTACACTCGCCCGAATTTTCGGAACCGGTGCAGGAAATAACGCTTCAGTTGTCATCAACATAAAGACGTCTGGGAACAATCAGGCGTCTCTTCACATGGGAGACAGCTCAAATCCGCTATTGTTGGGAGCTGATGGAGCAAACGGAACACTTAGTCTTGTTCTTGATGGACCCACTACTGTCTATCTAGGTGGTCAGGATCTCTTAATTGGACAAGGCGCAGGCAGTGCAGGCATTCTTAACCTAATCGGGACCGGGAAAGAAACGGACGTTCGTCCGGAAGGGCCCATGGAACTGGGCTATTCCTGTTATTCTTGTGCACCGATGTATAATGCGTCAGGTAGCAGAATCGTCATTGGTCAAAATGAAGGCACGGGTACTGTCAACATTCAAGGGGCCTCCCTGGGACTTGGTCCCAGCGGTGTGGTGATCGGCGATGGCGCAGGAAGTAACGGCACTTTGAACGTGCTTGCGGGTGGCAAACTGGGCGATAATTATACCGGGTATGGCGCGACGGTCGTCGTGGGCAATGGCGGCGGTACTGGCGCACTTAATATTGACGGGTCAGGAGCCCTTGGAATTAACGATGCTCCCTTTTCCATCCTCAACAGGGGCGTAACAATTGGAAATGGCGCTGGAAGCATCGGCTCCGCCAACATTATTTCTCGCGGCAAGGTCCATACTTTCATCAATTCCAGCTATCTGTCCGATCCGTCGATGCGCCCTGAACTGGATACACGGCTGGGTGTGGATGGGGGCAGTGGGACGCTTTCCGTCTCTGGCGCCGACTCAGTCTGGTATCAATCCGGCGTCACTGAAGGTGCGATACCAAGTGACGGTTCCGTCAACACGGATCCCGGCGTCTTGCGTGTCGGCCAGAGCGGCAGGGGAGAGGTCGTGATTGCCGACCAGGGCGTGGTAAGAGTGGGAACTGCGACGATTCTTGGGGAGAGTATCATCGAGGGCGGAATCTATCGGAACTATTATTCGCTCGCAGATCACGTATCAAATGGCACAGTCATTTTAGGCGTTGAAACTTCTGGGTCGGGTGTTTTGAGCATCGGTGGTTCGGTCGGTGCTGCAGCTGTTGCGCCTGGGCGCTTGATGGCGCAGACAATTGAATTCGGCGATGGTGAGGGATTGATCCGGTTCAACCATACCGCAAATAATTACGTGTTTGACCAGTTCGATGCGCAGTATCTTGAGGGTCCTTCCAGACCATCAACCCTCTCGATTGTCGGTGACGGAACCATTGAAGCGGCGGCTGGCCGTACCATTTTGAACGAGAACCAGTTGAGCTTCACCGGTACCTTGCTGCCAAGCACGGGTACCTTGCAGGTCAATGGCGACATATCGACAGCAACAGCCAATATTCTGTCCGGAGGCACACTGGAAGGTACCGGCATTGTTGGCTCGACCGTCAATGGAGGCACAATTGCTCCGGGGCAGACACCGGGCGGCAGTCAGGGGCTGGCAAGTTCTATCGGCACTCTGACAATCGCCGGCAATTACACGGGGCAGGGCGGGGTGCTTTCGCTCGACACCGTACTTGGCAATGATAGCTCGCTCACCGATAAACTTGTCATTACCGGCAATACATCAGGCAACACGACGGTTAAAGTCAAAAACATCAATGGAAATGGTGACGAAACAATCGAAGGGATTCAAATCGTCACCGTTGGCGGTATATCAGACCCAAATGCATTTTCTCTTGCTGGCAATTATATGTTCAATGGTCAGCAGGCTGTGGTGGGCGGCGCCTATGCTTATCGTCTGTTTCAAGGCAGCACCTCTCAGCCTGGCGATGGCAATTGGTATTTGCGGTCCCAGTTGTTACCGACGGAGCCTCCGACAGAACCGCCCACAGAGCCGGGCGAGGGCGGCGGCGAAGAAGGTGGAGGAGAGCCTCTCTATCAGCCGGGGGTAGGAACCTATGAGGCCTACCCGCAGCTTCTGCTCGGCCTGAACGGCTTGCCGACGCTGCAACAGCGCACTGGCAACCGCTACTGGAGCGGAGCGGGCAATGTGATGCTGTCGGAAGGGGCGGATCCGATTGGATCCCCTTATGCACCGCCTGCCGAAGCCGGCAGTCTGATCGAAGGCAATGGTGTCTGGGGGAGGATTGAAGGATCGCATACCAAGATCGATCCTCGTTTCTCCACCTCAGGCGTGGATTATAACTTCAACACCTTCAAGCTGCAGGCCGGCCTCGATGGCATGTTCCTTGAAAATGAAACGGGAAAGCTGATCGGCGGCATTACCGTGCATTATGTGCATGGCAAGGCCAAGACATCGTCAATCTACGGCGACGGCGAGATTTCCACCGATGGCTATGGTTTAGGCGGTACGCTGACCTGGTACGGAGATAAGGGGTTTTATGTTGACGGTCAGGCGCAAGTGACCTGGTATGACAGCGACCTGAACGCCTTT
>JAEXXS010000260.1 GCA_023451915.1 Pseudomonadota bacterium
ACCAACTACAAGCGCCCGCGCGAAGTGGAATTCCGCGAAACCCTGCCGAAAAGCAATGTGGGTAAAATCCTGCGGCGCGAATTGCGCGACTGATCGTCCAAATCAACAGCCGGGGTTTTCGCCCCGGCTTTTCTCTTTTGGTCAGGCCGATGGCGGCGCGAGCGGCTGCACGATTTCCTGAAAAGGCGCAAGCGCTTCGCAGCGCCCGGCGAGTTCTGCCAGCGCCGGATATTTCGCTGCATCGAAGAGACGCCCATGGGCCTCGCCGACAAACCGCAGCGCGCAGGCAACCGCGATATCCGCGTGGCCGATATCGGCTCCGAACCAGTAGGGCGAACCCCGTGCGGAAAGGTCCTGCTCCAGACCATCCAGCACGCGGACGATCTGCGTTTCGCAGCGCTCCACCCAGACCGGCGATTGCTCACTGCGCAAGAGCCCTTCATAGAGAAGGCTCACCGCCTTGTCGGCGAGCCCGGTGGCCAGTGCGCAAATCTTCAACGCCTGACGCCGCTCAATGCCGTGACCGGCGATGAGCGGCTTTCCAGTTTCGGCAATCTCATCGAGATAATCGAGGATGGCCGCACTTTCGATCAGCACATCACCGTCGGCGAGAAGCAGGGTCGGCACGCGGCTGAGCGGATTATATTCCGCAAGCCTGTCGCGGTCGCCGAATGTCGACCACGGCCAATGCTCAAAACGCAGGCCGTAAAGGCGCATGGCGATTGCCACACGCCGCACGAAAGGGGAATCATATTGGCCGATAAGGATCATGGGTCAAAAACTCGGATCAGACTGTAACCCGGCCATGCTACCGCAGGCCCCCGCTTCCGCAAGGGCCGCCGCGGTGAATTCTTCTGAATGGAAGATCAGAAAACGGAAAGCGTTACGGTATAGCTTTTAGCAGTTGCGGCAGACCGGCAACAGACGGAAGCACCACATCGGCATGCGGCTCCAGCGCCTCGCGCGGGCTATTGCCCGAAAGGACGCCGATGGCCAGACCCGCATCCGCCGCATGAGCGGTTTCGAGATCGTGCAGATTATCCCCCACCATGGCGATTTCACGCGGCTGAAGCCCGAGCTTTTCCGCGAAATGCAGCAATGGATCGGGATAGGGTTTTGGCCGCGCCGCCGTGTCATAACCGATGATCACGTCGAAGAACGTCTCAATACCGAGCGCCTTGGCGGTCGCGTGGGCGCCCGCCTCGGAATCATTCGTCGCAATGCCCAGCCGATAGCCCATGGCGCGCAGCGCTTCCAGCGTTTCGCGCAGGCCTTCAATGGCGACCGCCGAACGCGCGCCTTCCGCCACCGCATAGCGGTCATAGTCGCCGATCAGATTGCGCCGGTCGGCGTCGTCCATTTCCGGATGCCAGAGCGAGACGATGTCTTCCACCGTGCCCGCCGCAATCACTGAATTGGCGCGAAAACGCTTTGCCGTCCAGTCATAGCCGCCAGCATCGAGCAGGGAGCGCGCATGCGGTTCATCACCTTTTGCCGAACGCTGCGCCAGTGTCCATGACACCGAAAACCATGTGCGGTCGAAATCGATCAGCGTGCCATCCTTGTCGAATAGGACGGCACGGATTTTTTTCAGACGGTCGGTCAGGAACGTCTGGCTCATGCTTCGAGTGCGCCCGCGCGCTTCTTGACGGCAGAGGGCTTCGCCCCGAGCAGCTTCAGAAGATCGTCACCCCGGCGCACATAGCGCAGCGAGCGGCGCGTCAGGATGCGCCCGGCCTGCGGTGCGGTCATGACGATATCGTGTTCCGGTTCGCCGGGCACGGTGACAATCGTGACGAGCTTCGCGCCTGCTTCCACCTGATCGCCCGGCTCGACATGGAAGAACACCATGCCGCCCTGTGGCGCGCGGACCATTTCGACATGCGAAAGCGGCGAGATGAGGCCCTTATAGTCGAGATCGAGCTTGACGCTCTCGTCGCGGATGACGCCGCGATGCACGAGAAACTTATAGAGACCTTCCGCATCGCCCTTGCCCATATCGGCATAAACGTCAGCGAGGCCGCGGAATTCCACCGTGGTCACGGCGCGGCGCTTCATATTGCGCTTGTCCTTGGGCAGTTGCAGAACGGGATGCGCGCAGGCTTCCTCGAAGGCGGCGTCCGCTGTCGTATCCCAGGCAAGAATTGCCGTGGAATTGAGCGCGACGGCCAGATCCTTCATGTCTTCCACGAAATCATCGGCGATATAGACATAGTTTTCGCTCTCATCATCGCAATGCAGATCGAGCACAATGTCGTTCGGCAGCGCGAGTTTCAGAAGCGTCGCCTTGAGGCGCTTGACCAGCGCTTCCGGCGCATCGGGACCGGGTAGTTCCGACGTATCGAAATCCGGCAGCAACGGGAATGCGCGATTGAAGTTCACCGCCGAGAACATCTCGAAACGGCCCTGATGCTGGTGCGCCAGCCACTGGTTCGAGCCAATCGGGTTTGCCTGCGGCACCACAGTGATATCGCCCAGAATGCGGCCTTCTTCGCCAGCCTTTTTCAGCATAGGGATGAGAAAATGAAGTGCAGCCTGCCCCGGCAGTTCCGCACCATGCAGCGAGGATTGCAGATAAGCGGTCGGCGCATCGCCGCCCTTGCCTGCAAAGCGCAGCACGCGCAGTTCGATGGCATTGCCCGGCACATCGCCTGCAAATTCGATGATCTCAGTCTTCATGTCTCATCCCATTTCATTTTATACGAATGGAGCCGGGGTTTTTGTTTTTACGCATGTCTACCGAAACCGATTCTCAATTTCGGGAGACATGCCTTAAACCCGGCTCCACATCATTTCTATTACGCAGGATTATGCCGTCAAGCTTTGCGTCGTGCGTGCAGATGCGCGACAAGGCCTTGCGTGGAGGCGTCGCGCGTGCCAGCTGTTTCCTTGCCGGAAACCACCGGGAGCAATTCGGTCGCAAGCTCCTTGCCCAGTTCCACGCCCCATTGGTCGAAAGCATTGATGCCGAAAATCTGCGCTTCCACGAACACGCGGTGTTCATAAAGTGCGACGAGGCGACCAAGCGCATAGGGGGTGAGCATATCGTGCACCAGCGTCAGCGACGGGCGGTTGCCCGAGAAGACGCGATGCGGCGCAATGCGCTCGACATCGGCTTCAGGCATTTTCTTCGCTTGCAACTGAGCGCGGGCTTCGTCCAGCGTGCGCCCCTTCATCAGCGCTTCCGACTGCGCGAGGCAGTTGGCCAGAAGCATTTCGTGCTGATGGTCGAGCGCCGGTTCATGCCCCTTGGCGGCCACGATGAATTCCAGCGGAATGGTATCCGTGCCCTGATGCAGAAGCTGGAAGAAAGCGTGCTGGCCATTGGTGCCGGGCTCGCCCCAGACAACCGGACCCGTCGGGCCGGAAACCGGCTTGCCGTCCACGGTCACGCTCTTGCCGTTCGATTCCATATCGAGCTGCTGGAAATAGGCGGCAAGGCGCGACAGACGCTGATCGTAAGGGATGATCGCCC
>JAEXXS010000309.1 GCA_023451915.1 Pseudomonadota bacterium
CCTTGCTGTCGGAGAGGTAGCGATTGCGGAATTCATCCGAAATAACGCTAAGCTTCATGATCGCCGACGAGAACAGATTGCCGCGCAGCACGCGGAAACCGGCATGTTTCTTCAGCGGCTGATCGTAAGTCTTGATGACATTGCTGTCTTCAATGGTGGCGTTCTTGCAGTTTTCGCCAATGGTCTTGCCATTGACGGTCAGTGCATCCTCGTTGATGAGGCCCTGCCCCATCAGCTGGTTGACGACCGCCGGCACGCCACCGGCATGGTAATAATCCTCGCCGAGATATTCACCGGCGGGCTGGAGATTGACCAGAAGCGGGATTTCTTCGCCGTATTTCTGCCAGTCGTCCACGGTCAGCTCCACGCCGACATGGCGGGCAAGCGCGTTCAGATGGATCGGCGCATTGGTCGAACCACCGATGGCGGAATTGACACGGATGGCGTTCACAAACGCATCCTTGGTCAGAATATCCGAAGGCTTCAGGTCTTCATAGACCATCTCGACAATGCGGCGGCCCGTCAGATAGGCCACTTCCTGACGGTCACGGTAAGGTGCGGGAATAGCGGCGGAACCCGGAAGCTGCATGCCCAGCGCTTCGGCAAGCGAGTTCATGGTCGTGGCCGTGCCCATCGTGTTGCAATAGCCGGTCGACGGAGCCGAGGAAGCAACCAGCTTCACAAAGCCCTGATAGTCGATCTCGCCCTTGGCCAGAAGTTCGCGCGCCTTCCAGACGATGGTGCCGGAACCCGTGCGCTCGCCACGGAACCAGCCATTGAGCATCGGGCCGACCGAAAGCGCAATCGCCGGAATATTGACCGTCGCCGCCGCCATCAGGCAGGCAGGCGTGGTCTTGTCGCAGCCAATTGTCAGCACGACGCCATCAAGCGGATAGCCGTAAAGCACTTCCACGAGGCCGAGATAAGCAAGGTTGCGGTCGAGACCGGCGGTCGGACGCTTGCCGGTTTCCTGGATCGGATGAACCGGGAATTCGATGACGATGCCGCCCGCTTCACGCACGCCTTCGCGGACGCGATTGGCCAGTTCCAGATGATGACGGTTGCAGGGCGACAGGTCCGAACCCGTCTGCGCGATGCCGATGATCGGGCGGCCCGACTGCAATTCTTCCTGGCTCAGGCCGTAATTCATGTAGCGCTCGAGATAGAGCGCCGTCATGTCGACATTGTCAGGATTGTCGAACCAGGCGCGCGAGCGGAACTTTGGCGTTTTCGGTGTGACGGGCTTGTTCATGTCTTTGTCCTGCTGGGTAAGAGGCCGCGAACGTCCTCATTTCCTAATCTTCGAAAGCTTCAACCGCGTGCCGCTTTCCAAACAGGAAGGCGTCGGCAACATGAGTCAGCGGAGCGAGATCGACATCCGAACGCCCCTCACCGATCAATTGCACAAAATGCTTGTAAAGGCGCTGATATTCGCGGTCCGGCTCGGCTATTTTTTTCGTGCCCGCAATGGTCAGGCGGCTGCCGCCATGGCTGAGCAGGAGCGCGCCCTTGTCGGTTTCGACACGAAGGTCCCAGGTCTGCGGCCCGGTCTGACGCCAATCCAGTTCAAACGAAACCGGAATGCCGCTTTCCGTCTGGAATTGAAGGTCGGCGGCAATCGGCGCGGCGCGATTTTCCGGGAAATAGAGGTCAGACTGGGTAAGGAAAAAGCGCTCCGGCAGAATATGCGTCACGATGGACAAAGCATTGATACCCGGATCGAACACGCCAAGCCCGCCCGGCTCCCAGATCCATTGCTGGCCGGGGTGCCAATGGCGCACATCTTCCTTCCAGGCGACGGCGACCGAACGGATCACCGCGTCTTTCAAAAACTCGCGGGCCGGTTCCACGGCGGCGGCTTCGCGCGAATGCCAAGTGGTATAAAGCGTCAGCCCTTCCGCCTTTGCCAGACGGTCCAGCGCCTGCACTTCGGAAATCGTCGCACCGGGCGGCTTTTCCAGCATCACATGCTTGCGCGCTTTCAGCGCCGCATAAGCCTGCGCGAAGCGACCCTGCGGCGGCGTGCACAGCGACACGGCATCAATCGCCACGTCGGATGCCAATAACGCATCGATATCGTTGAATGACGGCACATTATCCAGCCCGGCATTGCGGCTGGCGACGGCGGCAAGGGCAATACCGTCCACCGCCTCGATGGACGGCAAATGCTGGTCGCGCGCGATCTTGCCGAGACCGACAATGGCTAAAGCGATGTTGGATGAAGCCGCCATGTTCAAAGCGCCTTCACGGCAACATCTTCGGCTGCCGCCTGAGCCAGCGTGTTGACCAGCGGATAACGGAACGGCCTGGCCGAAATTTCGAACTGATCGCCGGTCTGCGTCTTCACGCCTTCCGAGAAGGACAGGGTCGCCGTGCCGAAGAAATGCACGTGAATATCGCCGGGACGGCGGAACAGCGCATATTTAAAGTGATGATGTTCCAGATTGGCGATGGTGTGCGACATGTTCGCTTCGCCCGACAGGAACGGCTTTTCGAAGATCACCGTATCGCCGCGACGAATGCGCGAAACGCCTTCCACATGATCCGGCAGCGCGCCGACATAAAGTTCCGGCCCAAGCGATGCCTGACGCAGCTTGGAATGGGCGAGCCAGAGATAGTTCTGCTTTTCGGTCACGTGATCGGAAAATTCATTGGCGAGACAGAAACCGAGACGGTGCGGCTGACCATCCGGGCCGATCAGATAGATGCCCGCCAGCTCCGGCTCTTCACCGCCATCTTCCGCAAAGGAAGGCGAAACCAGCTCAGCGCCCGTCGCGACCAGCGCGGAACCGTCGCCCTTGTAGAACCACTCCGGCTGAACGCCCGTCTGGCCGGGCTCCGGCTTGCCGCCTTCGACGCCCATCAGGAACATGCGCATCGAATCGGTCGGCTTTTCGGCAGACTGCGCCGCCTTGTGCATCTTGTCGCGGCCATCGGCGGAACCAAGATGCGTGAGGCCGGTGCCTGCAACAATCAGATGCGCCGGGTCGGAATG
>JAEXXS010000333.1 GCA_023451915.1 Pseudomonadota bacterium
GCCAGCGACTGGCGGGTGTTCTGGGATATCGAATTTCCAATTCTGATGCCGGGCATCGTCAGCGCGGCGCTGTTTGGGTTCCTGATGTCGTTCAACGAAGTGATGCGTTCGATATTCCTGCGCGGCACTGCCGAGACCATGCCGGTCTGGAGTTGGATCCAGGCGGCCGCACAGCAAAGCCAGGTGCCGATCATCTTCTCTCTGGCTTCGCTGGTGCTGTTCGTCACGCTTCCGCTGCTGTGCGGCGTCTTCTGGCTTCTCTTTGCCAGGGTGGGCAGATCATGAATATGGTTTTGCAACAAGTCCGCCTTGGCGGATCAGTCGGCGGGGTTGAGCAGCAGACGCGGAAGCAACGCTTCGGCGGCAAGCTTCAGGTCCTCCGCCATGGCCTCGCGGGCTCCAGCAGCATCACGGCGTTTCATCGCGGCCAGAATATTGCGATGTTCATCGTTAGCATGCTCCCGGTAATGGTCGGCATCAAAAAGACCGTTGAAGACAGGACCGACCTTGAGCCAGAGGCCCTGGATTACCTGAAGCAGCTCAGGATTGCCCGATTTTTCGTAAATGATGAAATGAAATTCGCGATTGAGCTTCATATAAGTGCGGGCATCAAAGGTGAGCGTGGTTTCGGCAATCCGGTTCAACAGCGTTTCGATTTTGGCAAAGTCGCGTTCTGTGAGCAGGGGCGTTGCCAGCTCGGCGGCCATGCCTTCCAGCGCTATGCGCATGGGCAGAAGGTGGTGAAACCGTTCGACCGTCATTTGAGGAACAACAATCGAGCGGTTGGGCAACTGAACGAGCAGGCGTTCCGCGATCAGGCGCTGCAAAGCTTCGCGTATCGGCGTCGCCGAAATGCCGAAATTGTCGGCAAGGTTACGGATCACCATGGGTTGCATGGGCATATAGGTGCCATCAGCCATGCCTTTGAGAATTTCTTCGTATGCTCGGTCGCTCAGGGCCTCGCGCGCGATCTTGGTCATTCCATCCTTCTCCCTAACGTTGCCGAGCGAATTGCTCATGTTTTTCTTCAATATACGAGGTCGCAGCGCTTTCCGACAAGATATATCATATATCTATACAGGATAATTAGCGCTCTATTGACTGGCAAGGCGGCTGACTGGCTGCAGCGCTTGGTCGGGCTCGAACGGAGGTACTGCTATGCTGTATGATAGTTTGCATTTTTCGCCCGGCGGTGATCGCGCCGTTGAAGTAGAATTGGGCGATGGGATGAGTTTCACATTGAA
Organism: Pseudomonadota bacterium; assembly: GCA_023451915.1. Next base: position 1,245 of record JAEXXS010000333.1, read on the forward strand.
CTTCACGGTTCATCGGCTTGTGGCTGCCATACGCGAAGCGCGAATTCCAGCCATTGAGGACATTATTCCAGAGCTTGCTTCGCTACAAATCAACTATGATCCCGACCGTATTTCCTATGAGGACCTTATCCACGAGATAAAGACCATCTACGAGCGGATTGGATCAGACGTTTCCGGATCGCTTCCCAGCAGGCTTTTGACGTTGCCTATCCGCTATTTCGATGAGGAGACTTCGGCCTGCATCGAAGACTACCGCAAGACCTATCCTGACAAGCAGATTGATCCAGACCTCCTCTGCGAATTGAACGGTGTGGAGGATCGTGCCGCATTAGCGCGACGTCATTCTGGTACCGAATATTGGGTTGCGGCACTCGGCTTCTGGCCGGGTTTGTGCTCGCTGCTTCCGCTGCGTCCCGGCTCTCGTATCACAGCACCCAAATATAATCCTCCTCGCACATGGACCCCGAAAGGGGCCGTGGGTATCGGCGGTGCGCTTTGCTGCATCTATCCTGACCGGACTCCCGGCGGCTATCAGCTGATCGGCCGTTGCCCGGCTCCAATCTATGATGGTGCACAGCGTTTGCCAGCGTTTCGAAACAGTCTTGCATTGCTGCGTGCGGGCGACAGGGTCCGCTTCCGGCCTGTGAGTGCGGAAGAATGTGCCTGGATCGATGCCGAAGTTGCTGCCGATCGTTATGAGCACGATGTGGTCGAATATCAGGTTTTCTCGGTTGATCAGTATCTGGACTGGGCGAAAGCGCAGGGAGAAAAAGCATGAGCGCGCACGGTGTGACCGTTCTCAAACCAGGGCTTGAAACGGCGGTCCAGGAATTGCCAGGACGTATAGGCTATCTCGAACAGGGCTTTCCGATCTCTGGTCCCTTCGATAAATGGTCGTTCCGGCAAGCCAATCTGCTGGTGGGTAATCCGCGCGATGCCGCCGCACTGGAATGTCAGTTTCTTGGGCCTGCATTGCGGTTCGAACAAGACGTGGTCGTTGCCGTGACGGGCGCTGATATGCGCCCGAAGCTTGACGGTGAAGCCGTACCTATGTGGCAAACCTTACCCGTATCTGCTGGCCAGGTGCTCGAACTTGGCGCTGCATATACCGGCGCGCGAGGATATATCGCAATTTCGGGCGGCATTGATACTCCTGTCGTTCTCGGCTCTCGTGCCGTGTTTCATATGGCGCGGGTTGGCGGACAGGCATTGGTCAAGGATCAGCTGTTACCTCTTGGTCCGCAGCCAAGCAGTGCACCAGCAATCCTTACCATTCCCGAGGACAGCCGTCCGGTTTTCTCCACCGACAAGACTTGGCTGATCGAGGCGCTGGCGGGACCGAATGATGACTGGCTCGATCCTGAGTCCATCGAGATGTTTTTCTCCGCGGGCTGGTCGGTGCAGGCAAAGAGCAATCGCACCGGCATTCGTCTTACCGGCCCGGAGTTCAGCTTTGCGGGACGGGCTCTGAACAAAAGTAGTGATCACGGTCAGGATCCGTCGAACATCATCGACCATGGCTATCCTTTGGGCGCGGTCAACCTCGCCGGGCAGACGCCGATCATCCTTGTAAACGATGCCCCGAGTACGGGTGGTTTCATCAATCCATTCACTGTGGCCAGTGCGGCATTTTGGAAACTCGCCCAGACGAAGCCTGGGGACATTTTGCGATTTCGCCGCGTCGATCGTGAGGAGGCGGGTCAATTGCGCGCGGCGCTTGAAACCATGACCTGTGCGGGAGTGACGGTTCGTGTCTGAAGAAATGAATATGGTAATCGATGCCGATCCCGTTCGCGGAGCGCTCGGAGAAATGCTAAACAGCCCTCCACCGGTCATTGATGGTGTAAGCGCAGCAAAGCTGATGCGAACTTACTACGGAATATCGGGTATTGCCTACAGTCTAGCCTGCGAGCGCGATGCAAATTTTCATGTTGTCACCGCTGACGGTCGTGGCTTCACGCTCAAGATTTCGAATCCGGCAGAGCCGGAAATCAATACCAATTTCCAGACCGAGGCTTTGCTGTGGCTACAGGCTCGCGATCCTGACTTGCCAGTGCCAAAGGTGGTGCGGACAATCGAGGGGGAAAGCCAGTTTTCACTGAGATTGGAGGATGGCCGGTCCAGCGTTGTTCGGGTGCTGACCTGGCTCGAAGGCGTGCCAGTGGCGCGGATCGGCGTCACGCCTCTATTGCGACGGGATATGGCGCGCGCCCTTGCGCGGCTTGGCATTGCCTTTGACGGGTTCGAGCATCCCGCATCCAGTCACGAAATCCTATGGGACGTCAAGAATGCGTCGCGTCTGCGACCTCTGGTCGAGACGCTTGTGGAGCCGGATATCCGTAAGCAATTGATGGCTGAGCTGGATCACTTTGATGATGCTGTTCGCCCCGCATTGGCTAATTTGCGGCGGCGCGTTGTGCACAATGATTTGAACTGGCACAACGTTGTTCTCAACGTTGCCGATCCTGACAGGATCACCGGTATTCTCGATTTTGGCGATATGGTGAAAACCCCGCTGATCATCGATCTGGCAGTTGCTGTGTCCTATCATACGCACACGCCCATCGGTAGTCTGGAAAACGCGTGCGATATGGTCAGAGCTTATCATGAAGTTCTGCCGCTTGAGCGACGCGAGTTGGAAGTGTTGCGTGATTTGATCGTCGCGCGCCTGATGACGACAGTTGCTATCACCGAAGGTCGTGCGGCGCGCTATCCTCAAAACGCGACTTATATTCTTCGCAACAATGGCCCCGCACGCGATGGCTTGCGTTTTTTTGCGACCCTTCCCCGAAATCAGGTCACCGCAGCTTTTTTGGCTGCGTGCAATATGGAGTGAGCGATGACAACCCGGGAATCAATGGTCAATGCCTTCATCGAAGGTGCAGCGGAACTGGATGAGACCACGACGGCGATGATCGCGCAACGTAAGGCGCGGCTTGGTCCTGCCTATCGGCTCATGTATGAGCGCCCGCTACACTTCGTGCGCGGCGAGGGCGTCTGGTTATATGACCCACAGGGAAATGCCTATCTGGATGCCTATAACAATGTCACTTCGGTTGGTCATTGTCACCCGAAGGTCGTTGAAGCTATCCGCGAGCAGGTCGGTATTCTGGCTACCAACACGCGTTATCTTCATGGTGCAATTCTGGATTATGCCGAGCGTTTGCTGGCGACCATGCCACCTGAGATAGGGCACCTGATGTTCACCTGCACAGGTTCCGATGCCAATGATCTGGCTGTGCGGATTGCTCAATCCTACACCGGTGGGAAGGGAATTATCGTAACGGAAACCGCTTATCACGGTATCACGCAGGCCGTGTCGGAGTTCTCGCCTTCGCTCGGCAATAACGTCAATCTGGGTGCTCATGTCCGAACCGTTCCGGCGCCGGACTCCTACCGGTCGCAGAATGTGGCCGAGGAATTCACGGACGCGGTCCGCGCTGCAATCCGGGATCTGCAACGACACGGTATCAAGCCCGCTCTTTTGATCTGCGATGGCATTTTTGCCAGTGACGGCGTGTTCGACGGCCCGGTTGGCTTTCTTAAGGGAGCCGTTGATGCGATCCATGAAGCGGGAGGCCTTTATATCGCGGATGAAGTTCAGTCCGGCTTTGCACGCACAGGTGAGGCAATGTGGGGTTTTCAGCGTCACAGCGTGGTCCCCGATATTGTGACCATGGGCAAGCCAATGGGGAACGGTTTTCCGGTTGCAGGCGTGGCGGTTCGCCCCGACGTTTTGGCCGAGTTCGGGAAAAAATCCCGATATTTTAATACCTTTGGAGGCAATGCCGTGGCCATCGCCGCCGCTTCAGCTGTTCTTGATGTCATAGAGGAGGAGGGACTTCTGGAAAACGCGACGACTATCGGTCGTTATCTCAAGAACGGGTTCAACGCTCTTGCCAAAAGACACGATTGTCTGGGCGATGTGCGTGGTGCAGGTCTCTTTCTTGGTGTTGAAATTGTTTCGGATCGAGCCGCAAAAACACCAGACGCTGCGACCGCGACGCGCATCATCAATGGCTTGCGAGACGAAAACGTTCTCATCTCTGGCTGCGCCAAGGAGGCGAATGTATTGAAGATCCGGCCTCCTCTCATTTTCTCACGCGAGAATGCGGATGAACTGATCGATAAGCTGGAACAGGTGCTGCAGCGCCTGTCTTGAAATCGGATTAGTGCGGTTCCTGCTTTCAGTGAACCGCACTGATTGCCCTAACCATTCGTTTGGCGCCGTTCAGGATTTTGAATTTTCCCGTTGCGCCGCAGATACTCAATTTTCCGGAGATGACCATGACTATCAAGATGATCGAAGCGATGCTGCCAGGGGTGGTCTATTTGTCGCCATCGCCTGATGCCTCTCCATTCAAGACCGTGGGAGACCATGTCGCAGCAGGTGAAACTCTGGCGCTGGTGGAAGTCATGAAATCCTTTCTGCCAATAGTCGCGGAAGCTGATGGTATTTTTGTCAGCTATTCTGTCGAGAGCGAAAGTAACGTCGAGCCAGGTGAAATCGTTTGTCACATTGAGGTTGCGTAATGACTGCTCCCATCCGCAAACTACTGATCGCAAATCGTGGTGAGATAGCAGTCCGTATCATTCGCGCTGCAAAAGAGTTGGGTATTTCGACTGTTCAGATCGTCAGCGAAGCTGACCGAGACATGTTGGCTGCCCGCATGGCAGATGAAGTCATCGACATCGGACCATCGGCGGCGACGAAATCCTACCTCAATGTCGAGCGCGTGCTGAACGCCTTGCGCGAGAGCGGCGCGGATGCTTTGCATCCGGGTTACGGGTTTCTTTCGGAGAACGCGGAATTTGCACGTGCGGTCACCGATCTGGGATGTATTTTCGTTGGCCCAGATGCGGATACGATTGAGCGGATGGGCGATAA
>JAEXXS010000335.1 GCA_023451915.1 Pseudomonadota bacterium
ATCCATTTGTCGCCAATGATTGCGATCTCTCGCCGCAAACGGACGGCGGCAATGGCGCGATCTGGCTTCTGACCGGCCCGAATATGGGCGGTAAATCGACCTTCCTGCGCCAGAACGCGCTGATCGCAATCCTCGCCCAGATGGGCTCATTCGTGCCTGCGGGTTCGGCGCAGATCGGCGTTGTGGACCGTCTGTTCAGCCGTGTCGGCGCTTCCGACGATCTGGCGCGCGGGCGCTCGACCTTTATGGTCGAAATGGTGGAAACGGCGGCAATCCTCAATCAGGCGGGCGAGCGTTCGCTGGTGATCCTCGACGAGATCGGTCGGGGTACGGCGACCTTCGACGGTCTGTCCATTGCCTGGGCGGCGGTGGAATATCTGCATGAAAAGAACCGCTGCCGCGCTTTGTTTGCCACCCATTTCCACGAAATGACGGCGCTTTCGGAAAAGCTGGAGCGGCTTTCCAATGTGACCATGCGGGTCAAGGAATGGGACAATGATGTCGTTTTCCTGCATGAAGTCGCCAAGGGCGCTGCCGACCGGTCTTATGGGGTGCAGGTTGCGCGTCTGGCCGGTCTGCCGGAAGCGGTGGTCAACCGTGCGCGCGACGTTCTGCACCAACTTGAAGCCGGCGAAACATCCGGCAAGGCCGACAAGCTGATCGATGATCTGCCGCTGTTTTCCGTAGTGCTGCAGCAGGAAAAGTCGAAGCCGCAGGCATCGGCAAAGGATAGCGAACTGGCAAAGGCGGTGGCAGGCATCAGCCCTGACGAACTGACGCCCCGTGAAGCGCTCGACCTGATCTACAAGTTGAAGGAATTGGCCGGAAAGGCGTGAGATTTCTGGACCCTCGCCCTTCGAGGCTCCGCTATGCTCCGCACCTCAGGGTGAGGGCGTCGAGTTTTTCGGCGAGGGGTATCCAGATGATTTCCCCTCATCCTGAGGAGGCCCGTAGGGCCGTCTCGAAGGGCGAGGGGAAATATCTACAGACTAAACAAACCTGTTCGCTTCAGCGCCGTAGTAAGTAATGTAGCGGCTGGAGATGCGCTCAATCGGCAGGATGATGAACACATCGGTTGTGCCGAAGGCTTCATCGATCACCGCGCCGTCGCCGATCATCGCGCCGAGACGCAGATAACCCTTGACCAGTGGCGGCATGGAAAACAGCGCAACCTTGTTGTTGATCGCTTCCTTCGGCATCAGGTCCATCGGCTGATAGCGATGCGGCAGCGCGCGCACATCCCAGTCGGGTGTGGCGCGACAGTTCTGGTGGAGGAACGACAAGCCAAGCGCGTGGGCAGCCGGAACCGCGCCATGAAACGAGGCGCAGCCGAACATGACGTCGATCGAATGGCGACGGCAATAGGCCCATGCGCCCTGCCACAGCAGTTCGACCGTGCGCTTGGAACGATATTCCGCCTTCACGCAGGAGCGGCCAAGTTCAAGCAGCTTGAGATTGGGGCGCGACAGCGCCAGGCGCTGCACGTCATATTCATCCGCCGAATAGAAACCGAGCGCCTTGTCGGCCTGATCGCTGCGCATCAGCCGGTAGGTGCCGACGATCTGCTTGTGCTCAGGGAGCGGCAGGGCAGTGTCATAGACGAGAAGGTGATCGCAGATCGTGTCGAAACGGTCGGCATCGCGAAGCTCCACGGCCTCGATGGATTCCTTGCGCGCGCCCATTTCTTCGAAGAACACGCGGAACCGAAGTTCCTGCGCGGCCTCGATGGCCTCACGGGAGTTTGCAAGTCGCACTTCCAGCGAGCCGATCCGTCCGAGAACGATCGGGTCTTCACCGTTTGCGAATAGCGCCTGTTGTGCTTCTAAGCCTGACATGACCGTATCATCAATGATTTGCTGGCCCATTCCAAGCAGTACTGTCATGATGATTCGCTCCTGATTTGTCTATTCACGTATTCCTGAACCTTTTCCCACTGATGAGGCAGTGGAACCGGCCTTCTCATTTATAGGACGGCGGCGCAGTTTGAACTGCTTCTGGCCGACGTACTAGAGAGCGTGTGCTACGCGAGGATGACAGAAGCGTGTCACCAATGTGTCATTTGGGCTGGGCGCCGCTTATCCCCTTCAAATGTCTTTTAAATTACCGTCTTCACGTTATGCGAAAGCCTGATAACGATCAAGTTACACGGCGGCTCGCAACAAATTGGGCGTCATATGAGGCGCTTATCGGGCAGCGCGTTCACGCCGCCAGCCGAGAAATTCTTCCAGAATGATCAGCGCCGCACCGATGGTGATAAAGGTGTCGGCAAGATTGAAGACAGCGAAAGACCAGGTCGGCAGGTGGAACAGGATATAATCCACCACATAGCCATGCATCACGCGGTCGATCAGATTGCCGATGGCGCCGCCGATCACCAGCGCAAAGCCATAGCGCGCAAAGACGCGGTCCTGCGCATTGGTCCACCAGAGGTAAAGCACGAAGGCGATGACCGCAGTCGTTATCGCCACAAGCCCCCAGTCGTGCAGCCCGGCAAGCATGGAGAAGGCAATGCCTTCATTATGCGTGCGAAACAGCGCCAGAAACGGCAGCAGGTCGATCTGCTGGGCGTAATCCATGCGGGTTTCGACCAGATGCTTGACGCCCTGATCGATCAAAACTGTGAGAATGACGACGAGAAGCGAGGACAGAACCGCGTGGCGTTTCATCACTAACCCCTTTCGTCGAGGGTAAGCGCCTCGCGGCGGATTTCATAAAGCATGACGCCGGTGGCGATTGCGAGATTAAGCGAATCGGCGCGGCCCGCCTGGGGAATGCGCGCAAGCTTGTCGCAAGCATTGGCAAGATTGTCTGGCAGGCCCTGCTGCTCATTGCCCATCATCAGCACGACCGGTTTGTTGGCATAGGGAATGGTGCGGTAATCGACAGCGCCTTTCAGATGCGTACCGACGATCAGGCCCGAGAAACCCTTGCGCCAGTTGAGGAAGTCATTTTCCGTTGTCTTATAGAGCGGTACGGAAAAGACCGAGCCCATGGTGGCGCGCACGGTTTCGAGCGAATAGGGGTCCGTGGTGTCACCGATCAGGATGACGCCCTTTGCGCCGACTGCATCGGCAGTGCGGATGACCGTGCCAAGATTGCCCGGATCGCGCACGCGGTCGAGCGCGATATAGACGTCGTTATGCTTAGGCCTGAGGCTTGTGAGCGGCTGGTATTGCTGTTCAAAGACACCAACCACCACCTGCGGATTGTCGCGGCGGGTGATTGCGGCAATCACCTTCTCGGTCACTTCCAGCACCAGCCCGCCCTTGGCGAAGGTGCGTGCGGCAACCTGCTCAACCAGTTTGTTGCCCTTGCCGGATTTGGCGAAAACCAGCGTCTTGATACGCCAGTCCTGCTCCAGCGCGTCGATGACGAGCTTCAACCCTTCGGCCAGAAATACGCCTTGCTGGTCGCGGAATTTCTTCAATGCCAGCGAGCGCAGATCCTTGACGATTGGATTGGTCAGGCTGGTGACTTCCTTCACCTGACCGACTTTGGAGTGCCCCGATGCATGATCACCGCGCGAACCGCTGTTTCTGAAAAAATCGTCGTTACGGCTCATTTGGCTACCCAGCGGCTGAACATGGATGTGGAAAGCGCGCGTCCAGCAGAACGCTCACGCAGGATAAGCTCGCCCGATTCGACCGTGCCGCCAAGGCCGGTGAACCGGTCGCGCATCAGTTCGTGAATGGCGAAGAAGGATGCGCGGATGGAATAGGCGGTCAGGATCACCGCGAGCGGCTTCGGCGTCACGATCGAGCGGCAGGTATCGACCATGGCGGGCAGATGCTCGAACAATTGCCAGACTTCGCCGCTCGGTCCGCGACCGTAAGCGGGCGGGTCGAGCAGGATGATGTCGTAGAAACTACCACGGCGCTCCTCGCGCGCCACAAATTTCATCGCATCTTCGCAAATCCAGCGGATCGGCTTATCCGACAGGCCTGCCATTTCCTGATTTTCGCGCGCCCAGATAATGGCTTTCTTGGAGGCGTCGACATGGGTGACTTCCGCACCGGCGCGGGCGGCAACGAGCGAGGCGACGCCCGTATAGCCGAACAGGTTCAGCACCTTCACATTGCGCCCGGATTTCACGCCATCGCGGATGAGGCCATCCATGAAAGACCAGTGCGCGGCCTGTTCGGGAAACACACCGACATGGCGAAACGAGGTGAAACGACCGTGGAAGGAGATGCCGTCATGCTGCATCGGCCATGTTTCGCCGAGCGGCACTTTGGGAAACGCCCAGCGTCCGATGCCTTCTTCATCCGTATTGCCGGTGAAGACAGCGTCGGCCTGATCCCATTCCTTCTGCGGCAGGCTGGGCAGCCAGATCGCCTGACCTTCCGGGCGAACGATGCGGTAGGGACCATATTGCTCAAGCTTCAGCCCGTTGCCGCTGTCGAGGAGCGCATAGTCGGCGGATGGTTCTGTTTCGAGGATGACCGGCAATCTCTCGCCGGGGCGAGGGCCCGAATAGGGTTTGATATCGCGCAACGGGGCGGCGGGACGTTCCCGCTCTTCGGCGGCTACCGGCTTTGGCGCTGCCTTGGCAAATTGCGGACGCGGCTTTTTAAAGGCCTGGCCTTTACCCGGATTGGCGGGTTCGAACTTGTTTTCATGACGCGGCGCATTATGCTTCGCACGGTCGAAACCGCGATCCTGCCCACGCTCCTGTTTGCCGCCCGACGGCTTTTTGCCTTTTCCCTTTGGCGCTTTCACCCGAAACTCCAATCACAATGATTGCGGTCTAGGTAGGATAAACAGGGCCGGTGTGG
>JAEXXS010000395.1 GCA_023451915.1 Pseudomonadota bacterium
GCAATGCGTGCGCTCAAGGCCATGCAGGCGGCGACCGATGCATAGAGCAGATCAAGCGGGTTGAAGCCCGGCTGGCTCACACTTGTCACAAGCTCGACCTTGCCGCCGGTCGGCGTGGTGATCACCGGCAACTGGCCTTCGGGCATTTCGGCAACCGCGCCCGTCTCGCGGGTTCTGACCTTGAGCTCGCTCATGAATGTCCTCGTTCAGCCAGTGATTTTCCGATAGTCGACAGCCCGCGCCAGCCAGCAGCTGACCCGGACACCGACAATATCGCCCTTGTCATCGCGCTGGAAGACCAGCTTCCATTCGCCCGGCGACGGCGCATCCATCGAGCGTTGCACAGGCAGAAGCCAGACATCGGCGCCCACGGCATAAAGCGGGTACATGTCGCTTTTGCCCAGAAAGCCTTCGAAGGCGCCATAGATCGCGCCACCTTCGGCCACCAGAGCCAGGTCTGCGCCAAGCTCTTCATTGCGGAAGCGCCCGACAATGTCGCGCCTGGCCTCGCCCGCTACACGGCGCATGGTGAGGGAGAGATTTTCATCGGCGCGCGTAAGATGGATCACATCGCCTTCACGGCTGATCGTCGTCATGGATGAACGCGCTTCGTCCTTGCTCACCACATCCATCACTTCGGGGCTGGTTCCAAAACGCGCCTTCATGCGCCCGCGCCCGGCATCGTCCAGGCTCAGCACAAGTCCCGTTTCCGCGTCGAGCCACGAACCGAACCAACCCGCATCCGCCTCAACACGTTGCGGTTCCAGCGACGGCACACCCAGCACAAGCTTCATCAGCTTGGCCGCAAGATCGGAGGCTCCGCCTTCGAAATTGAACATGGCGATGGTGGAAATCCGCTCATCCGCGCAATGCCAGCGCTGGCAGCGCCAGCCGCGCAGCGCGCCGCCATGGCCGGTCAGCCGCTTGCCGCCCACCTCTTCGAATTTGAGGCCAAAGCCATAGGGTGCTGCTGCGCCATCACTGAACGCCTGCGGTCCGCTCAAACGGCGATAAAGGCCGTTCACATCGTCGCGCGTCGCGTCGATGAACTGTTCCCAGGCGATCATATCATCCAGCGAAGCGCAAATGCCCGCATCGCCCATCCAGTGAATACGGTTGGTGGCGGGCAGAAAGCCGCGCACCGTATCGCCTTCATAGCCGGTACATTCGGTGAAAAGCGCCGTATCGGGGATGAGTTCCGCCGTCTTCATGCCCGCCGGTTTGAAAATCCGCTCTGCCAGAAGATCGACCAGCGAGCCCCCAGTATGGCTTTCGATCAGATCGGCCAGAATGCGAAAATTACCGTTGCAATAGGAATAATGGCTGCGCGGCGCAAAATGCGTCGTCTTCAGGCCACGCAGCAGTTTCTGCGCATCTTTGGCCAGAAACAGGCCTTCCGGATCGCCGCCGCACAGCACCGTCAAGGCCCAGTAATCACGCAGGCCCGACTGGTTGTTACACAAATCGCGCACGCGCGGGCGTTCACCTGCAAAATCGGCAAGATAGGCGGCCAGCGCATCGTCGAGCACTTCCGGCTCGCCCACGCTGTCGAGAAGCACGCCGCAGGTAAATTGCTTGCTGACCGAACAGATCGGCATCCGCGTTTGCGCGGTCATCGGCTGATGCCTGCGCAGATCGGCAAAGCCCCATGCGTGGCTTAGAACAACGTCGCCGTCCTTGACGACGGCGACGACACCGCCCGGCCCCTTATAGTTCTGCGGAATAGTATCGACGAAAGCGCGAAGGGCGGGCAGATCGAGATGCGGCATGATGAAACTCGGACGACTCAGATGAAAATCAACAGCCGTCACGAGGCATCATATCAACCGATCAATCAAGGCCATGGCCGCGTGCGGATTATGCGCCTTATAGCCGCTGATGACATAGAGATAGACATCGCGCGCTATTTCGTCGGCCACCGGCGGCGTGATGGTTTTCAGCCCTTCCGGCTTCTGGCCCTCGGCAATTGCCTTTGCCCGTGTGGCCCATTGGTCGAGTTCCGCTTTGCTATAGCCGAGCGGCTCGCTTTCCCTGGTGCCCATGATGCGCAGATAGGCGAAAGACGCCGTCATATCGGCAAATTGCGGAAATGCGCTGTCGCCTGCGATAACTACCGCAACGCCATATTCCCGCAGAAGTGCGGTGAATTCCGGCACATTGAAACTGTCGTGGCGCACTTCCACCGCATGGCGCAGGTCGCGTCCCTCAAGCCGCTTCGGCAGGAGTTTCAGGAAAGCCTCGAAATCCTTGGGATCGAATTTCTTCGTGCCCATGAACTGCCAGTTGACGACGCCAAGCTTCTCTTTCAGCTCCATCACCCCGCCGGTGAGAAAGCGTTCGATGCTTTCGCCTGCTTCCGCCAGCACGCGGCGATTGGTCGAAAAGCGCGGCGCTTTCAGTGAAAAGACGAAGCCTTCCGGCGTTTCATCGTGCCATTTGGCGAAAGTCGTCGGCTTTTGCGGGCCGTAATAGGTGGAGTTGATCTCGATCGAGGTCAGCTTGCTGGATGCATATTCCAGCTGGCGTTTCTTCGCCAGTTTTTCGGGATAAAAGCTTTCATCCCACGGCTCGAAGGCCCAGCCGCCAATGCCGACCCGAATCGTGCCAGAGTTTGCATGCGCCATCTTGTCCTCCCGACATGAGATCATCCGTTTTGGTCATCATGTTTAGTCTGTATTCGCGCCGGGGGCTATGCTGTTATGTCAGTAATCTATGGATCGCATGCCATCCAAACAAGAGACGAACAATCGTCCGCATTTTGAGAGTGAGGAAATGCATCAGATGACCAGCAAACCCAATACGCGTAGTGGGGGCCAGATATTGGTGGACGCGTTGCGCATTCACGGCGTGGACCGTGTTTTCTGCGTTCCCGGAGAAAGCTATCTCGCCGCGCTCGACGCTTTTCACGACGTACAGGATGAGATCGACCTGATTGTCTGCCGTCAGGAAGGCGGCGCTGCCTATATGGCGGACGCCCATGGCAAACTGACAGGTAAGCCGGGCATCTGCTTCGTCACCCGCGGACCGGGCGCGACCAATGCCTCTGTCGGCGTGCACACCGCCTTTCAGGATTCGACGCCCATGCTCCTGTTCATCGGTCAGGTGGCCAGCGACCAGGTGGAGCGCGAAGCCTTTCAGGAAGTCGATTACCGCCGCATGTTCGGCCAGATGGCCAAATGGGTGGTGCAGATCGATGATGCCGCCCGCATTCCCGAACTCGTCAGTCAGGCCTTTCATCGCGCCGTCAACGGACGCCCCGGCCCGGTGGTGATCGCCCTGCCGGAAGATATGCTGACATCTTACGCAGCCGTCAGCGATGCCCCGGCCTATAAGAAGATCGAGATGCATCCCGGTCAGGACCAGTTGCAGGATATGGTGCAGCTGATTGAAAAGGCCGAACGCCCGCTGATGATCGTCGGTGGCGGCGGCTGGGATCAGGAGGCCGTGCGCGACCTCCAGAAATTCGCCGAAAATATGCATCTGCCGGTGGCAGCTTCCTTCCGCTGTCAGGACATGTTCGACAACACGCATCCGCTTTATGCGGGCGAAATGGGCACGTCGATCAGCCCGAAACTGGCGCAGCGCGTGCGCGACAGCGACCTTCTTGTGGTCGTCGGTGCGCGGCTCGGCGAAATGACCACGCAGGGCTATGAACTTGTCAGCATTCCGGTGCCGCAGCAAAAGCTCATCCACATCCATCCGGGTGCCGAGGAGCTGGGCCGTGTCTATCACGCCGATCTGCCGATCAACGCCAGCATGCCGGCCTTTGCCCGTGCTGCATCGAAGCTTGCCCCCATCGCCGCACCGCGCAGCAAGGCATGGGCCGAAACGGCCAATGCCGATTATCGCGACAATATGAAAACGCCGGTCATACCGGGCGCGGTGCAAATGGGCGAAATCATGGAATGGCTGCGTGCGCATCTGCCTGCCGATTCCATCATCACCAATGGCGCTGGCAATTATTCCGCCTGGCCGCATCGCTTCTACCAGTACCGCACCTATCGCAGCCAATTGGCGCCGACCAACGGCTCTATGGGCTATGGCGTCCCGGCTGCGGTAGCGGCCAAGCTGGCTGCACCGGAGCGGACCGTCGTGGCCTTTGCCGGTGACGGCTGCTTCCTGATGAACGGTCAGGAACTGGCGACCGCCGCGCAATATAACGCCAAGGCGATTTTCGTGGTGGTCAATAACGGCATGTACGGCACCATCCGCATGCATCAGGAGCGGACCTATCCAGGCCGCGTTTCCGGCACGGGCCTTGCCAATCCGGATTTCGCAGCTCTTGCCCGCGCTTATGGCCTGCATGGTGAGACGGTTGAAAAGACTGCCGATTTTGCAGCCGCTTTCGAGCGCTGCGAACAATCCCGCAAGCCTGCTTTGATCGAAATTCGCATCGACCCCGAAGCGCTTTCGCCAAAAATGTCGCTGAGCCAGATGCGGGAACAAGGTCTCGCTAAACAGAAGTAACGCATGTCTCTCCCAAAAGCGGGAACCGGTTTTGGATAAAGACATGCGCGACAATATGGACCTGATCCAAGCCCCGGTTCGTCCGGGGCTTGGATTTTGTGCATACGACTTTCGTCTGACTGGCCGTTATTACGGCTGGACTCGAACGCCGAAGCCCCGCATACCCACTTTACGTTGCGTAAAATGGAGGGGGACCATGAAAGCGCTCAGTCTGTCCATTATTTTATTTGGTTGCATCGCGCTCGCGGTAGCGTGTTTTATCGCTTTTACAGGCGCCCATCTCTGACGACCGGGCCTTGCCAATCACGGTTGCAAAAGGCTTTCGCCCAGAAAATCGCTTGAGAATTCGCGCACGGCGCGAACCATGAAATCGCTGATGACGCGGATACGCGGAGCCGCCATAACATCGACATGGCAGCTCATCCAATATTCGCGCACCAGATGCATTTCCTGCGGCAGAACTGGCACCAGTTCGGGATGCTTGCTGGCGATAAAAAACGGCAGAACGCACAGGCCATAGCCGGTCTGCGTCGCGACGAGCTGCGCGTGAATGCTGGAGCTTTGATAGGTGCAGCGCTGACCCGGCAGGATCTCGCGCATATAGTCCAGCCCCGGCGTGAACACCATGTCCTCGATATAGCCGATGAAGGGATGGCCCGCCAAATCTTGCTTGCTGCGGATCGGCGGATGCCGCGCCAGATAATCGCGATGGCCATAGATGAACAGCCGGTAGGAGGTGAGCTTGTCGCTGTGATAAGGCCCGTTGCGCGGCATATGGAGCGTGATCGACAGTTCCGCCTCGCGGCGCGACAGCGACATGATCTGCTGGATCGTTACCACTTCCACGAACAGGCTCGGATAGGACTGCGCCAGCACCGGCAGGCGGTCGGCCAGAAAGAAATTGCCGAAACCTTCCAGCGTCGAAAGGCGCACGACACCCGACAGCGCCGCCAGATTGCCGGTGGCCTCGGTCTGGAATTTCATGGCCTCGCGTTCCATGACTTCCGCAGGCTCGACCAGACGTTCGCCCATCGGCGTCAGCAAATAGCCGCGCGGGTTGCGCTCGAATAATTTGGTAGAAAGCGCCTGCTCCAGCCGGTCGATGCGGCGCAGCACCGTCACATGGCTGGTGCGCAATTGCCGCGCCGCAGTGGAGAGCTGTCCCGTGCGCGCGACGGCCAGAAAATATTGCAGATCGTCCCAAGTAAACTGCCGCACATCCTGCTCCCTATAGCCCGCCCGCATTTTCTTCGCATCGTCTGTACATTTCTGAACAGACGCTGTTCAAAAATTGTTGTTCTTGTACGCATTTGTCAATGCTACCGTTCTAATGGAAAGCCCGAATAGTGAAACAAATCGGGCGGAAGCACAAAGATGATTGATCTGAGGAGGTCGGTCATCCCGCCGGAAAAAGGCCGCTTCATTGGAGGATGCCGTTCGATTTTATCGAAGGGTCAAGGGAATTATTGGGAGGAGTATTTTATGAAGTGTCTTGCACTTGCAACGGCAGCACTGCTGGCTGCAACCGCCATCTCGTCGGCTGCGGAAATTTCCGATGGTAAAGTCAAGATCGGCATTTTGAACGACCAGTCGGGCGTCTATGCCGATTTCGGCGGCAAATGGTCTTATGAGGCCGCCAAGATGGCTGCCGAGGATTTCGGCGGCAAGGTGCTGGATGCACCGATTGAAATCATCACCGCCGACCACCAGAACAAGCCGGACGTTGCGTCGAACATTGCGCGTCAGTGGTACGACACAGAACAGGTCGATTCCATCATGGAACTGACCACCTCGTCCGTCGGCCTTGCCGTGCAGGCGCTGTCGAAGGACAAGAAAAAGATCACCATCAACACGGGCGCGGCCACATCGGAACTGACCGGCAAGCAGTGCACGCCTTACGGGTTCCATTGGGCCTATGACACCCACGCGCTTGCAGTCGGCACCGGCGGTTCGCTCGTGCAGCAGGGCGGTGACACCTGGTTTTTCCTGACCGCCGATTACGCCTTCGGCTATTCGCTGGAAGAACAGACCACGAAATTCGTGGAATCGAAGGGCGGCAAGGTGCTGGGCTCCGTCCGCCATCCGCTGTCCACCACGGATTATTCCTCGTTCCTGCTGCAGGCGCAGTCGTCCGGCGCGAAAGTTGTCGGTCTCGCCAATGCGGGTCTCGATACGTCCAACGCAATCAAGCAGGCGGCGGAATTCGGCATTGTCGCTGGCGGCCAGCGCCTCGCCGCCCTGCTCTTCACCCTGTCGGAAGTGCACGGCCTCGGCCTTGAAGCCGCACAGGGCCTCACGCTCACCGAAGGCTTCTATTGGGATCGCGACGATGAATCGCGCGCCTTCGGCAAGCGTTTCTTCGAGCGTACCGGTCGTATGCCGAACATGATCCAGGCAGGCACCTATTCCGCTGTCACGCAATATCTGAAGGCGATCAAGGAAGCAGGCACGGACGAAACCGAAGCCGTCGCCAAGAAGCTGCATGAAATGCCGGTTGAAGACGTCTTTGCCCGTCACGGCAAGGTCGGCCCCAATGGACGCATGATCTACGACATGTATCTGATGGAAGTGAAGAAGCCGGATGAAAGCAAGGCCCCTTGGGATTACTATAAGGTGCTGGCCACGATCCCCGGCGATCAGGCTTATATGAAGCCGGAAGAAAGCGGCTGCCCGCTCGTGAAGCAGTAAGAGGCTGATTGGATGATTGCTGCGAAAGACGCGACGGCCCTGCGTGAAGCGGGGCCGCACATACCGCAACATCCCGCGCAGATTGTGCTTTCGGCGCG
>JAEXXS010000417.1 GCA_023451915.1 Pseudomonadota bacterium
ATCGAAAGATCGCCGACCTTGGCGCGGGGATCGACCGGAAGCCCGAGATCGGCAACAAGCCGGGTCGCTTCTGCATTCAGCTCGCGCTCGCGGATAAAACCGAAGCGGCTCGGCTCGTGATTGGCGAAGATATTCTCGGCAACAGTCAGGTTGCGGGAAAGGCTCAATTCCTGAAAGACGATGGCGATGCCGCTGGCGCGCGCGTCGCGCGGGTTCTTCGGCGCATAGGGCGCGCCTTTGAGCAAAATCGTGCCGGAGGTTGGCTTGAACACCCCGGCCAGAATCTTCATCAGCGTGGATTTTCCCGCCCCGTTTTCGCCGAGTAGCGTATGCACGCGGCCACGGCGCACGGTCAGGTTCATGCGCTTCAGCGCGATGACCGGGCCGAAAGACTTCGCGACATCGCGAATTTCCAGAACCGTATCTGCTGCCGTCTTCTGTTCGGATTTGGTGGCTGTCACAGGGTCTGTCACTTTTGAGGCCTCCACGCTCCGTTCGCTGCAGTCTGTCACGAACCGAATGTAACCGGGTTCGCACCGTGCTGCTGTCTAAAGGGATGTGGCGGCGGCTCGGAAAGGGGAGGCTTTCCTGGCCGCCACCACAGAAAGGAAACAGCGACTGGGAGGAGTGTCGCTGTTTCACGCGGTGTTACTTGGTTTCGCCGTCCTTGGTGACGACGCCCGGAACGATCGGCTGCTTCGCCGGAACTTCCTCGCCCTTGATAACCTTGGCGGCGGTTTCAACCGCAACCTTGCCCATCTGGTCTGGATACTGCGCGATTACGCCGACCATGATCGGGTCGTTCTTGACGGCGTTGCGGGCTTCTTCCATGCCGTCAAAACCGATCACCTTAACCTGATTTTCGAGCTTGGCAGCCTTCACAGCGGATGCGGCAGCAAGGGCGGCGTCGTCACCGAAACCGAAGATGCCGACGATATCCGGATTGGCCTGCAGGATGTTCTGCGCGGTGGCGAGCGCCTCCGGACGGGTGATGCCCGGCTGGATCGCCACGATCTTGATATCGGGATATTTGGCGATGCCCTTCTTGAAGCCTTCAACGCGATCAACCACCGACTGGACCGTCGGGTAGTCGATAACCGCGACATTGCCCTTCTCACCGATGGTCTTGGCCATCAGTTCGGCAGCTTTTTCGCCGCCAGCGAAGTTGTCTGTGCCGACGAAGGAGGTCACATCGACATTGTTGGCAGGAACATCGACGGTGATGACCTTGATGCCAGCCTTTTCAGCCTTGTTGATGGCCGAACGCACGCCCTTGCTGTCCACCGGCGAAATGATGATGACATCGACGCCCTTGGTGATGAAATCTTCCACATCGGCGAGCTGCTTGCTCAGGTCCTGATTGGCGATGGAGATTTCGAGCGGCACGTTTTCTGCCTGCGCTTCCTTCTTCATTGCGTCTGCGAGCGAGATGTAGAACGGATGCTGCTGGGTGAGAAGCGACGCGCCGACACCTTCGGCGGAGGCAGCGCCCGCCATCATGGCCAGAGCGACGCCGGAAAAGAGAATGCGGCCGAGAGAAGTGCGAAACATGATTTCCTCCGTATGAACCGGCGTCTGCCGGGCTGTCCTTCTAACAGGGACATGAATGATGACTTACCTGCTGGTTCATCGGACCGCAGCACTTCGCTTCAGTCTTCAAACCTCCCGGAAGGGCAGGCGCCTTCAGCCCATTACCGAGCTTCTCTAGACATGATGGAGCTTGTGCAACGTGTCAATATAAAATTTTTCACGTGTAAAATTTATAACGATTTAAGTTTGCCTTTGGAGCATCAGTTTCCGGCTGGTCAGCGGCGCCTGGCAGCAAATGCCGATGAAATTCGGGTTGCTTCTGTGGAAAAATAAATTTACGCATGGAAAAATCTTGAGGCGTGAAGTGAACGCCTGATCGGGGATAGCCCGAGGAAAGCGGAGCATGGCTGAAAACAAGATCAGGACGATGGAGGAGTTCGCCGTGGCGAGCGGCTTGTCGCGTCCTACCGTATCGAAATATTTCGATAATCCAGAAAGCGTAAAGCCTTCAACGCGGGCCCGCATCGAGAAGGCGCTGAAGGATCACAACTATCGGCCCAATATCTTTGCCGTCAGCCTCAACCGCAAGAAGCCGAAAAATATCGGCGTCATCGTTCCGCATATTTCCGATCCGTTCTATGCTGAAATCATTCGCCAGATCGAATTGCGTTGCCTCGCCGAAGGTTACTGGACCATCGTTCTATCGTCGCATGGCGAGCGCAAGTTGGAAGCACGCGCCATGCGCTCGCTGATGTCGCTCAAGATCGCCGGTGTCCTCATGGCGCCGCTCGGTTTCGAAACCGACACCAAGCTTCTGTCCAGCCTTTCCGATTCGATGCCTGTGGTGTTTCTGGACAGCCGCATCGGCGAGGACCAGCCCTTTGTCGGCACAGACAACCGGGTCAGCATCGGCAACATCACGGAATATCTGTGCCGGACCGGCGAGCATCCCTGTTTTCTGGAAATGCCGGCCGTCAACCAGAACGCCCTCGAGCGCCGCGCGGCTTACATCGCCACGATGGAGCGGCTTGGTATCGAGCCCATCGTTTTGCCGATGACGCCGAAAAACTGGAGTTTTGAAGAGCTTGGCTATCAGGAGGCGGGGCGTATTCTCGACCGGGGCGGTTTCCCGACGCGCACGGTGCTTTGCGCCAATGACCGTCTGGCTTTCGGTGTGATTTCGGCCGCTTTTGAGCGCAGGCGTCATGTCGGGCGGGAAGAAGGCAGCGATCTGCGGGTCGCCGGGCACGACGATCATCCGCTGAGCCGTTTCACCTGCCCGCCCTTGACGACGGTTGCCCAGGATTACCGCCAGATTGCGCAGCTTGGTCTGGATATGCTGTTCTCACGTATCAATGAACAGGACAGCAGCACCGCAACCGGCGGGGGTATCCGTTATCTCGACAGCCATCTGATTATGCGCAGTTCTGCCTGATTGCGTGCCGATCACCACTACAGTTGCAAATTCGTCAGGGCGGCATCACGAAGAATGCAGCTGTCGTGCTAAGCCGACATTCTCAGCTTGATCTCTGCATTCAGCAGGATGCGGTTGCTTTCGGGCAGTTCGAGCCGGTCTTCGGAATCTTCGCCCAATGTGCGGAAAAGCAGTTCGATCGCCAGCCTGCCGATTTCGTTATAATCCTGCGCGACAGTGGTGAGCGGAGGGCAGGTATATTCCGACAGTGGATTGTTGTCGTGACCGGCAACGCGAATATCGCAATCCTTGAGTCTGCCGATTTTCAGTCCCGCCTGCCAGAGAGCGCTCGTGACACCAAAGGCGATGCGGTCGTTCGAGCAAAGCACGGTCGAAGTCGGGAAACTTGCCTTCTCGCGCATGATGCGCGCCGTCTGCTCGAAGGCATATTGTTCGAAATCCCAGCTGCGGCTCGGTTCCAGTTCGATGATGCGGGGCTCTTGACCGAGCTTTTCCATCGCGGTCGTATAGGCTTCGCGCCGCTTGAGCGCGTTGTTGTTCACCACAGGCATCGAGAAATAGCAGGGCTCGCTGCCGGAGCGGCAGAGATAATCGACGATCAGATGGAAGGATTTCTGGTTGTCGGTGCCGACAAAGGGCGAGGTGCTGTCGAGCGGCGAATCCACATAGACGATGGGTACGTCATCGGCGAGACGCGCCAGCGCGGAATGCTGCGACTGCTCCCCAAGCGGCGCGATGATCGCGCCGGCGACATTGAGCGAGCGCAGCGTTTCAATCGCGCGCTTTTCCAGTTCCGGCTTGCCGTCCGATGACAGAACCACGGTCAGATAACCACGTTGCTCGGCCAGCGTTTGCAGCCTGCGCGTCATCGCCATGTAGAAATGATCGAGCTGGTTGGGAATGATAATTCCCAAAATTGTCGTGCGACGACGATTAAGGTTCACTGCGAAAAGATTGGGACGAAAGCCGGACTGCTTGACAGCCGCTTCTATGATCTCGCGGGTCTTCGGGCGGACGGATGTCGGGTCGTTGAAATATTTGGAAACCGTGGGGCGCGACAGCCCGACGAACTCCGAAAAGTCTTCCATGGTGCGTATGGTTTTGCGCACGGTTCTTTGTCCTGTCCGTCAGCTGCCCGCAGCAATTTCTTGCCGTGGCAGTGCAAATTCTCCTGCTATCGGTTGGATCGAGATGAGCTGACCCATAGATGCATGACGCTTGGTCTGCAGCTTGTTTCCCAATAATTTCAGGATGTTCCTCCAACCAGACCCGCCATAAAATTTTTCAAGGCAAGGCCAAGTCAAACTGTCAAAGGCTGAAGCAAAGGTCAAGCGGACAATATCAACCACTTGGACCGATGCAGTGCATATCTGAATGTGCTAAGATAATTCCGGGGTCAAGTCGCGTGGGGGAAAAACCGTTATTTCCGCCGCGAAAGCAATCGAATTGACAGTCTTTGTGTCGCGCAAATCAAAATCAAAAACCGTGCTTGACAAGCTACGGATAGCCGCGCCATAAATTTTACATATGTAAGAATTTTGCTATGCATTCGTAAAGGAGGAGACGAAATGCGGACCAAAACTTATGTGACAGGGCTTATTGCGTCTGCCGCTGGCGTCGCGATGCTGGCCGGTTCGGCGTGGGCGGAGGAGCTCACGATCGCAACGGTCAACAATGCCGATATGATCAT
>JAEXXS010000420.1 GCA_023451915.1 Pseudomonadota bacterium
CGGGTGCCGAGACCGGCAACGGGGAAAACGGCCTTGCGGATTTTGCGGATCGAACTCATTCGTCTCCTCGATTTTCACTAATGCAATCTTGCTATCAAAGCATTGAAGCAACTGGATTTCAAATAAGGTTATTTCATTAAAGAACGACGAAATTACATGGACCATACCATCACATTAAATGAACCGTTCTTAATGTTGCTTGATTCAATTTCTCCAATTTTTCGGCAAATTTTGCCTCAGCGCGCCCATGGTAAACCAAATGCTAACCGACAGAGGATACTCTGGTCGTTCAACTGGTCGATGCCCAATTTTACACTGCCAAATTGCAACAGTGGATGGTATTAGTTAGCGTATGCAATCTGAACCGAGCGGGATCGACATTCTTTAAGAAACGCGCCGGAAGGAAAGACGTTCCGGCATGAAGATTGCAGAAGGGAAACACAGAATGCTGCGATTTCCATTCACACTGGGACAGACGCTGAAGCTCAAGGCGACCGCGACGGTTGCCGTTGCGGTGCTTGCATCCGCCCTTTCGACCAGCTCGGCTTTTGCCGACGCCAAGTTTCGCCAGTGGGTGGCGAGTTTCCGTCCGGTTGCCATCAATGCCGGTGTTTCGCCGTCGACCTTTGACCGCGCATTTCGCGGCGTTGACGCGCCTGATCCCGTCGTGCTGGAAAAGGCCCGTTATCAGCCGGAATTCACCGAGCCCGTCTGGAATTACATCGACAATCGCGTGAACGAGGATTCCACCAGCGTCGGCCAGGGCATGGCGCGCAAATGGGGCCCCTGGCTGCAGCGCATCGAACAGCGTTTTTCGGTTGATCGGAATATTCTGCTGGCCATCTGGTCGATGGAAAGCAATTACGGCGAGATTCTGAAGCGCGACGACGTGATGCGCGATGCGGTTCGTTCGCTGGCGACGCTGGCCTATGCCGATCCGAAGCGCGCCAAATATGGCCGCACGCAGTTGATCGCCGCGATGAAAATCCTCCAGACCGGCGATATTGATCGCGGGCATCTTTCCGGTTCGTGGGCAGGCGCGCTTGGCCACACGCAGTTCATCCCGACCAGCTATCAGGCTTATGCTGTCGATATGGACGGCAATGGCAAGCGCGATATCTGGAATTCCGTCCCCGATGCGCTTGGCACTGCTGCCAATCTTCTGCATCGCAATGGCTGGCAGCCGGGCCGGACATGGGGTTACGAAGTGGTGCTTCCGGCAGGCGGCAAGTTCCCGTCCGGTTCGCTGAGTGTCGCCGAATGGCAGAAGCGCGGCGTTGTACGCGCCAATGGGCGCGCATTCCCCGACCCGAGCGAAAAAGTAACGCTGAAGGTTCCGGATGGGCGTCAGGGTCCCGCATTCCTGATGACAAAGAACTTCTATGTCATCAAGCGCTATAACAATGCCGACAAATATGCGCTGGCTGTCGGCTTGCTGGCAGACCGCATCGGCGGTTATCAGGGGCTGCGTCAGGACTGGAACCGTCCGTTCACGCCGATCACCATGAATGAGCGTCAGGAATTGCAGACGCATCTCAAGGCGCTCGGCTATTACGACGGCAATATCGACGGCAAGATCGGCTCGACCTCCCGCAAAGCCATCGAGGCCTTCCAGCAGCGCAACGGTTTGCAGCCGGATGGACATCCGAGCAAGGAAGTGCTGTCGGTCCTGCGCCGCCGTTAAACCAACTGCAGATTTATCGGAGCGCGTTTCCCATGAAGCGCGCTCCGTTTCATTTTTGCGCCAAGCGGTATTATGATGGCCTTGCAATGAAAGCGGAACGGATGCGCAAATCTCGGATTGCAGGCGAATTGTTGAAAGCGGCCACTGTCACGCTGGCGGCGCTGGCGCTGCTGCTGTCCGGTCTGGCCACTGCGTCGGCGCAGGAACGGCCACGCACGCTTTTCGACCTGCTGTTCGGTTCGCGGCAACCGCAACGCCAATATGAACAGCCCCGGCCACGGCAGAGCCGTCCAAAGCCCAAACGCGCACCCAAGGTGACCGCACCCGTCACGCGCAAAGCCGCACCGGAAGCAGCAGTACCAGCCGTGCCCGTCGTCGAGAAAAGCCCGGACGCGAAAAAGGTTCTGGTGGTGGGTGATTTCATTGGCAGCGGCCTTGCCGAAGGTCTCGATGTGGCCTTTGCCTCCGACCCGGACCTGACAGTCGCGACCCGCATCAACGGCTCCTCGGGTTTCGTCCGCGAAGACTATTTCAACTGGCCGGAAAATATAGGCAAGATACTGGATGAGGAAAAGCCCGCTGCTGTCGTGGTGATGATCGGCTCCAACGACCGTCAGGCGATCACGACCAATGGTACAAGCCTCGCCGCGCGTTCGCCGGAATGGACCGCAGAATATCAAAAGCGCGTGGCGCAGTTCATCAAGGTAGTCAATGACCGCCACTATCCGCTCGTCTGGGTGGGGCAGCCTTCCTTCCGTCCGAAAGGCATGTCGCAGGATATGCTGGCGCTGAATGAAATCTACCGCACGACCACAGAAAAGGCGGGCGGCAAGTTTGCCGATGTCTGGGACGGCTTTATCGACGAAGACGGCAATTTTACGCAGACCGGCTTCGACATTAACGGCCAGACGGCGCGCCTGCGCGGCAACGACGGTATCAACATCACCTCGGCAGGCAAGCGCAAGCTCGCTTTCTATGCGGAGAAGCCGCTGCGCGCCTATCTTGGCGGCGGCAAGGAAGAGGGCCAACCCCTGCCTGCTGCCGGTGCGCAAGACCCGTCCAAGCCGGTGGACCGGGTCGCGCCCGTCAGCCTGCGCGACATCAACAAGGATGAGAGCGGCGTTTTGCTCGGCGGCAATCTTGGCGTACGCCCGCAAAATGCCCGCCCGGCACCCGTCGAGAAAAAACCCGCGCCCGGTCGCGCCGACGATTTTTCTTGGCCGCGACAAAGCGTAAATCCCTAACTGATAGCCTGC
The DNA here is from genome assembly GCA_023451915.1 of Pseudomonadota bacterium. The sequence continues at coordinate 2,941 of JAEXXS010000420.1, forward strand.
TAATCGTTATATAAATGGTCGGTTAGTGCTTTGAATAGGGATTTCGCCGTCCAATCTTAGCCTAATTATTATATTCCCCGCTGTTTCCATCACCATTCTCATCGTTTATCAGAAAGCATCGTTCGCCTGACCCGGCGGACAATCGCGGATGCGATTTATTGGCATCCGCCTGATAAGAAGAGGCGTTTGAATGAACATCACATCCAAACCTTCTGTCGATTCCGATCGGGAGGAGGAAACCCACCTTGCGCGCAATCTATCCAACAGACACCTGCAGCTGATCGCCATTGGCGGCGCGATAGGCACTGGCCTTTTCATGGGCTCGGGCAAGACCATTTCGCTGGCGGGCCCCTCGATCCTGCTCGTCTATGCGGTGATCGGCTTCATGCTGTTCTTCGTGATGCGCGCATTGGGCGAAATCCTGCTGTCAAATCTCGAATATCGCTCCTTCGCGGATTTCGCGGGCGATTATCTCGGCCCTTGGGCGCAGTTCTTCACTGGCTGGACCTACTGGCTCTGTTGGATTGTGACGGGCGTGGCGGACGTGGTGGCCGTATCGGGTTATGTCTCGTTCTGGTTTCCGGAACTGGCGCTCTGGATACCGGCGCTGGGGCTGATCTTCACGCTTCTGGCGCTCAATCTGCCCACTGTTCGCAATTTCGGTGAAATCGAATTCTGGTTCGCCCTGATCAAAATCGTCGCCATCGTCGGACTGATCATTGCAGGCGTCTATATGCTTGCAACCGGCTTTACCTTGCCGAATGGAAGTCAGGCATCGGTTGCGCATTTGTGGAACCATGGCGGTTTCTTCCCCAATGGCTTCCTGGGCTTTGTGGCCGGTTTCCAGATCGCGGTCTTCGCCTTTGTCGGCATTGAGCTGGTCGGCACTGCTGCCGCTGAAACCAAGGATCCGGTACGCAATCTGCCGAAAGCGATCAATTCGATCCCGATCCGCGTGGTGCTGTTCTATCTCGGCGCACTGTTTGTGATCATCACCGTGATCCCGTGGGATCAGGTCGATCCAAGCTCCAGCCCGTTCGTTGCGATGTTCTCGCT
>JAEXXS010000427.1 GCA_023451915.1 Pseudomonadota bacterium
TGTGGCCGGTGCGATCATCGCGGGCGGATTATCGAGCCGCATGCGCGAAGGCGGAATAGAAGGCGACAAATTCCTGCAGGCTTTGGGTTCACGCAACATCATCGCCGAGGTTGCTGCACGGCTGAAACCGCAGGTGGGCGCGCTTTTCATCAATGCCAATGGCGATCCCTCCCGATTGGCGGGCCTTGGTCTGACGGTCGTCGCGGATATCCCGGCAACGCGTGGCGGTCCCTTACCCGGCATTCTCACGGCGCTTATTCATGCGAAAAATTCAACATGGCTGCTGACCGCAGCGGCGGACACGCCGTTTCTGCCCGCCGATCTCGCAGAGCAGCTCATCGAGCGCCAAAAACAGAGCGGCAAGGACATCGTTCTTGCCAGTTCCGCCGGGCATGTTCACCCCATCTTTGGCCTGTGGCGCACGCAGCTGGCACCTCGTTTGAAAGACTGGCTTTCGACGGCAGAAAAAGCCAGTGTTCTGGCATTCGCACGCGATGTGCAATTTGAAACGGTAGATTTTCCGTTTGCAATCACGAAGGATGGCTCGGAAAGCTATGATCCATTTTTCAATATCAACCGTCCCGACGATCTTGTCGAAGCCAGGCGATTGAACCGCCTGAACGGAGCCATGTCATGACGCACAAGCTTTTCGGCATTACGGGCTGGAAGAATTCCGGCAAGACCACCTTGACCGAAAAGCTCGTGCGCTGCCTGACCGAACGCGGCTTCCGCATCGCAACCATCAAGCATGCGCATCATAATTTCGATATTGATCACGAAGGCACGGATTCGTGGCGACACCGCCAGGCGGGCGCTGCCGAAGTGGCTATCGTTTCGGACCGTCGCTTTGCCATTATGCATGAAAATATCGACGGGCCGGAAATCTCTCTGCAAGACATCGCGGAGAAGCTTGCGCCCTGCGATCTGATTCTCGTCGAAGGCTATAAGCGTGAGCCGCACAAGAAAATCGAACTGCGCCGAACTGGCAGCCATGACGGCCCTCCGCTCGCTGAAAACGATCCAAATATCGTCGCGATTGCAACCGATCATCCACAACCGGGCTTGAACCTGCCGGTCTTCGATATCAATATGGTCAATGAAATTGCCGATTTCATCCAAAATGAAATGGCACTTTGAGCAATCCCCTACCACTTTCCGCCAAAACGTCAGCTTTCACTATTTTGCCACGTCTTTCGGCGGAATACCCTGTGGATTCGCCAAGAATTATACGCAAAATTATTACGCAAGCTCTCTTGCCTTCCGGTGAAAAGTGGTGGGAATATCGTCATCGGATTGGAGGGCGGCGGCGAACATGCGAAAAATTATTGCGCAGCCTCCGCTGAACCATCTATTGGTAGCAGCGGGAGGAGCGACTATCCATCACTAATCCTCAATTTTAAATTGTAGTTACACGGCAAATGGCTGACCAGAAAAATAATCAGGGAACCAGCCAGAGTAAACGAGAGGACGAATTATGCGCCTATTAAAGCGTATCGTAGTAGCAGCTTCGGTTGCCACCATTGCAACCTTGGCTGGCGGATTAGCCATCGGCGCCGCAAATGCCGAGGAACCTTTGAAGCTCACCATCGCCACCGAAGGCGCTTACCCCCCCTTCAATTTCATCAAACCCGACGGCACGCTGTCAGGCTTTGACGTCGATATTGCACATGCGCTTTGCGATGAAATGAAGGCTCAATGTACTTTCATCACCCAGGAATGGGACGGCGCAATTCCGGCGCTTCAGGCTGGCAAGTTCGACGCTTTTATCGCTTCGATGTCCATCACCGATGAACGCAAGAAGCAGGTCGATTTCTCGAACAAATATTACAATACGCCTCCCGGCATCGTTGCTCCGAAGGATAGCGATATCAAGGGTGTGACCAAGGCAGATCTTGCTGGCAAGACAATCGGCGTGCAGGTTTCCACCACCCACGCCAATTACTCGGAAAAGACCTTTACCGACAGCACGATCAAGGCTTACCCCACTGCCGAGGAATACCGCCTCGATCTGGCCAATGGTCGTCTGGACGCCGCCAATGACGACAGCGTGACGCTGGGCGAATGGCTAAAGACCCCCGATGGCGCGTGCTGCAAGATGGTGGGTACGTTCCCGCCAGTGGTTGAAATTCACGGCCCCGGCGCTGGTGTAGCTTTCAAGAAGGGCCGCCCGGAACTGGTTGAAAAGTTCAACGCAGCCATCAAGGCGATCCGCGCCAACGGAAAATACAAGGAAATCAACGATAAGTACTTTGAGTTCGACGCCTACGGTGCCGAGAACTAAGTTTCCTTGAAAACCTATGCGCCGGTTTGTGCAAAACGAATCGGCGCACATCATTTATGGCAGATAATTCGGTAGATGCGCTCGAAACAGCGACCACTGAATAAGTAACTGCCCAGAAAAAAAGAAAAAGGCGATGGAACATTACGCCACTTTATTGAGTTTCGGCCCCGAAGGCTGGTCGCGGAGCATCGCCTGGGGGCTTCTGGTAACTGTCACTCTGGCAATCGCTACCCTGCCCGTTGGCCTCGTTCTCGGATTTCTGGTTGCGCTGGGGAAGCAATCGACCGAACCGTCAGTCCGGCTGGCTTCAAATATCTACACGACCATTTTCCGGGGCCTTCCAGAGCTTCTTACCCTGTTTCTGGTTTATTTCGGCGCGTCACTTGGCTTGCAGAAACTGCTGGCGCTGTTTGGCGTCAACGCGAATGTCGAGATCAACGCCTTTGCCGCCGGTATGGTGGCGCTCGGTTTCGTTTTCTCGTCCTATTCGAGTGAAGTCTTCCTCTCCGCTTTCCGCGCCATCCCGCGCGGTCAGTATGAAGGCGGTTATGCGGTTGGCCTCTCGCACTGGCAAACCATGCGCAAGGTGATCCTGCCGCAATTGATCCGCATCGCCCTGCCCGGCCTTGCCAATCTATGGCTGGTGCTGCTGAAGGATACCTCGCTCGTATCGGTGATCACACTGTCCGACATCATGCGGCAGACCTCCATTGCAGCGCGCGTGACCAAGGAGCCATTCCTGTTCTTTGGCGTCGCTTGTCTGCTCTATCTCGCTCTGGCGATCATCTCGTCCTATTTCATCAACCGCATCGCCCAATGGGCTGATGCAGGCAGCAATCGGTCGCGGGGCGCATGAGCATGAACGAAGCTGTCACACGAAATAGCACTGCCGTCATGGCGCCACCGCCCGTCATCCGCGAGTGGACCCGCGCACGCATTGCTGGCCATATCTTTGTGGGGATATGGGCGCTGATGTTCGCAGGCCTGGCCATCTATCTCTACAATGTCTGGCGCATTGATCTTTTCGAGACCTATGGGCCGCGCTACTGGTCCGGCCTTCTCGTCACGTTGAAGCTGGTCGTGGTGTCGATCCTGGTCGGTGCCGCGCTGTCGATCCCGATTGCCGCCGCGCGCATGTCGAATAACCGCTGGCTGAAGGCCATTGCATTTGGCTATGTGTATTTCTTCCGCGGCACACCGCTTCTGGCGCAAACCTTCCTGATCTATTACGGCTTCGGCACTTTCCGGCCTTTCCTTGAAAGCATCGGCCTGTGGGTGTTTTTCCGGGATGCGTGGAATTGCGCCATTCTGGCCTTCTCGCTCAATACGGCTGCCTATCAGGCGGAAATCCTGCGTGGCGCTATCCAAAGCGTTGCCCTGGGCCAGTGGGAAGGTGCTGCGGCGCTCGGCATTTCCAAGCGCGTGACTTTCTGGAAGGTCATTCTTCCACAGGCGCTGATCGTTGCCCTGCGTCCCTACGGCAATGAGATCATCTTGATGATCAAGGGGTCGGCCATCGTCGCCATCATCACGGTTCTCGACCTGATGGGTGAAACGCGGCGTGCTTATTCCCGCACCTTCGATTTCCAGACCTATCTCTGGGCCGCCGTGATCTATCTGCTGATGGTCGAAGTGCTGCGCCACATCTGGGATTATCTCGAACGTCGGCTGACACGACATCTTGTTCGCTGATTTAGTGAGAAGGTCCTGAATTTAGCCCCCGGCAGCCTTGCAGCTTCCGGGGGCTATCTGTTTAATCAAGAACGCATCCCGAAAAGTGTGAAACGATTTTCGGACGAGATGTGCGTTGAAACAAACAGCAAACGCGTCTTCGCCGTTCGGCGGGATGCATCCAATTCCTGAAGCATAGCAATGGGCAATATCATGCTGAAAATCTGGGGCCGCACCAATTCCACCAATGTCAAGAAAGCGCTCTGGATAGCGCAGGAACTTGGCCTTGATTACGAACAGATCGACGTTGGCGGCCAGTTCGGCGGGCTGGACGACCCGACCTTTCTCGCACGCAATCCCAACGGCCTTATTCCGCTTGTCGAAGACGGAGAAACTGTGCTCTGGGAATCCAATGTCATCACGCGTTATCTGGCCGCGACCTACGGCAAGGATAGCCTTTGGATCGAAAATCCGGCCAAGCGTGCGCAGGCGGAAAAGTGGATGGATTGGGCGTCCACCACGCTTTATACCGATTTCAGCAATGTGATGAAGCATATGATCCGCCTGCCGGAAGACAAGCGTGATCCGGCAATCCTGCAACGCAGTCTCGACGGCCTTGCCCGTTCCATGAAGATTGCCAATGACGGTCTCGGTCAGGCGTCATGGTTCTCCGGAGAAGAGTTTGGCATCGGCGACATTCCGGTTGGCTGCTATGCCTATGCATGGTTCGAGTTCGCCATCGAACGCCCCTCTCTTCCGCAGCTTGAAAGCTGGTACGAGCGCCTGAAAGAGCGCCCTGCCTATCGTTCGGCTGTGATGACGCCCCTCACCTGATCAAACGGTCCATAAACTATCCAGAGGAATGAACGAATGACGACGACTGCAAAAGTAGCCTTTCTCGGACTGGGCGTGATGGGCTATCCGATGGCGGGACACCTCAAGAACAAGGGTGGCCACGACGTTACGGTCTATAACCGCACGACGACAAAAGCGGAAAAATGGGCGAAGGAATTTGGCGGCAGCTTCGCCGCCACGCCCGCAGAAGCTGTGCGCGATGCCGATTATGTGTTCGCCTGCGTCGGCAATGATGACGACCTGCGCTCTGTCACCATCGGCCCGGACGGTGCTTTCTCGACGATGAAGAAAGATGCGATTTTCATCGACAACACAACGGCTTCCGCCGAAGTTGCACGTGAGCTTTCGGAAGAAGCACAGAAGCGCGGCATTCATTTCATCGATGCGCCAGTTTCTGGCGGCCAGGCTGGCGCGGAAAATGGCGTACTGACCGTGATGGTCGGGGCCAGCGAGCCGGTCTTCGAGCGCGCCAAGCCGATCATCGACGCCTATGCCCGGTCAGTCGGTCTCATGGGGCCGGTCGGTTCGGGACAATTGGCCAAGATGGTGAACCAGATTTGCATCGCCGGTCTCGTTCAGGGGCTGGCGGAGGGCATTCATTTTGGCAAGAAGGCTGGCCTCGATATTGAAAAGCTCATCGCGGTGATTTCCAAAGGTGCTGCCGGTTCCTGGCAGATGGAAAACCGCTCCGCCACGATGAACCAGGGCAAATATGACTTCGGCTTCGCCGTCGACTGGATGCGCAAGGATTTGGGCATCTGTCTTGACGAAGCAGACCGCAATGGTGCGCTTCTGCCCGTCACAGCGCTTGTCGACCAGTTCTACAAGGAAGTGCAGAAGATTGGCGGCAATCGCTGGGATACGTCTTCTCTGCTGGCGCGTCTGGAGCAGAAGTGAACATCCACGGAGCTCGGTTCAAGAGAGAAGCCCGGCAGCGCTGCCGGGCTTTTTGATATTTGCCGCGTTCAATCAGAATTTGACCATCGCGGTCAGCGACAGCCCGCTGACAAAATCATCGTCGAGCACGCCCTCGGAACCCAGCAGACTGCGCTCACCGTCGTCAAGCCTCGTGTCAACCGTTCCTGAGACTAGCCAACCGGCAGCGCCCGCCAGACGAAAATTCACATGATCATTTGGCTGGTAACCGGCGCCAAGGGTGAACAACCAGAGATCCGTCTGTGTGGTGAGGCCCGTGCTGGTGCCGCGATCCCAGGTCAAAGTCCCGTCGAGAGACCAATGGTCATCGAATGTGTGAGCAACACCGCCCCTTAAAGTCCAGCCATCCTGATAATAAAGGTTCAGGCTGGTAACTCTGGTCCCGATGGGCAGAACCGCACTATCAGAGGCGGCGAAATCAACCGACGTCACGCTGGACCAGTCCATCCATTCTACCGAGCCGAAAGCCAGCCAGCCGGGCGTTATACCTGTCTGAAATTTGAACTCGACGGATTGAGGTGTTGCGACGTCACTGTCTACATTGATCGACACGCCGCGCCCGGTGACTGGGTTCAAAATCAGATTATCTACCGTGCCTATGAGGTCATACTTGACCTCGGATTGGTAGACGATGCTCGCACGGATGGCATATTCGGGAATTTCATAGGCAGCGCCAATTCTCCAGCCGAACGATTGGTCATCGGCATCCAGAGAAGCAGCACGAAACGGACTGCCCGGAATGCCGTCTGGGCTTCGGGAAAAATGGGGGATCATCCGCGTCTGCTGACCGCGCAGTTCCTGATAGCTGACGCCGCCGAGAATACGGAAATAACCCATCGCGCCCGCATCAAAACGATAGGAACAGTTCACACCATAATCATTCGACGTGATTTTCTGTTTGGCCAATGGGTAGGAGTGAACCGTTTCGATGCCGACCTCTGTGCTGATACCCCAAGGCTGACGGTATTGCGCAGCACAGGCAAGAGCGCTGGTCAGATCGAACTTCGCCGAAATCTTCGGCATCCAGTAGCCCTTCGCCTCTTCGATGCTCTTTTCGAATGGCCGACCTGTCGCCGGGTTGATACCGCCATTCTCGTCGCTGCCGCTCGAACCGCCAATTTTCGTCAATCGACGCTGTGGGGCCACATAAACGACCGAACTATCGACTGCGTTTCCCTGCTCAAACAGAATATCAAAATCCTGCGAGCTGGTCTCGAAGGCACCGGCGTGAGCGACAGCCGCCCTCCCCAACAGCGCCACCGCAACACCAACAATTTTCAAGCTGCGTCCGACCATAAATCTCCCCCCAAGATAGCTACGGAATTAACGTTGATCCAAACGTAAAACGGGAAGAAATAGACCGGCAATATCCAAGCAATTGCGGGTTTAATTGTACAATCAGAGCACACCGAACAAATTGGTTCGGCAACAGAAATCCGACAAGTCATGGTCAGAATTCTATCAAAACCACCTTTTTCGGGCGCTATTCTCGCTTGCTTTGAAAGAGCAATGGCATCTTGAACAACCGAAATGCCAGTTCGATTGTTTTAGAACTTCCTGGAATTTAAAATGAACAAGGACGTAACACGAAAAAGCCTGGCAGCGGGAACTGCCAGGCTGATAAATTAAGGGCCGGAACATTGCTAAAATGCTCCGGCCCTTGATTTGAATTTGATCAGTTCGATCAGAACTTGACCTTCGCGGTCAGCGAGAGACCGCCGACAAAGTCGTTGCCGAAGTCGCCCTTGGAGCCAGACAGGCTGGGCTTTCCATCCACGATGGTATCGTCCAACTCGCCGGAAGTCAGCCAGCCTGCAGCGCCCGCGAGACGGATTTCAACCTGATCATTCGGCTTGTAGTTGGTGCCGAGACCAAACAGCCAGATGTCTGTCTGCGAGGTCAAGCCGGTGCTGGTGCCACGATCCCAGGTCACAGTTCCTGCAACCGACCACTGATCATTGAACTTGTGTCCAACACCACCGCTAACCGTCCAGCCATCCTGGTAGAAAAGATTCAGGCTGGTGATCTTTGTGCCCGCCGGTACGATCTTGCTGTCCGAAGATGCGAAATCAACCGAGGTCAGCGAGGACCAGTCAGTCCATTTGACCGAACCGAATGCAAGCCAATCAGGTGCGATACCGGTCTGGAACTTGAATTCAACCGACTGCGGTGTTGCGACATCGCTCGATACATTGATCGGCAAACCCTTGCCGGTCAGCGGGTTCAGAGCCAGATTATCGATGGTGCCTTCGAGATTATACTTAACCTCGGACTGATAAACGATGCTAGCGCGCATCGCATATTCCGGAATTTCGTATGCGGCACCAAGACGCCAGCCAACGGACTCATCTTCCACGTCGAGAGATGCAACACGCCATGAGCCACCGAATGGATGACCAATTGGCGGAATAGCCTTGGTCTGTTCGCCACGCAGCTCCTGATAGCTCACGCCGCCGAGGATGCGGAAATAGCCCTTTTCGCCCGCGGCAAAACGATAGGAACAGTTCACGCCATAGTCGTTTGACGAGATCTTCTGTTCTGCTGCGACGAAGCTGCGAACGGAGTCCAGTCCAACATCCGTATGAATGCCCCAAGGCTGACGATACTGCGCTGCGCAAGCCAGATCCGACGTCAAGTCGAACTTTGCGGATGCCTTCGGCACCCAATAGCTCGTCGCTTCGTCAACTTCAGTGCTGTAAGGCTGGCCGCCATTGAAAGGATTTCTGCCACCCGTCGCCGCTCCAATTGCCGAGCCGCGAATGTTCTTCAGCTTACGCTGCGGAGCGACAAAAGTGCCGGACGCATCGACAGCATTTCCCTGTTCGAACAGGATGTCAAAATCCTGCGAGCTGCGTTCCAGACCACCTGCATGAGCGACAACCGCGCTTCCAAGCAGTACCGCCGCAATTCCCCCAATTTTTAAGCCGCGTCCGCTCATAAATGTCCTCCCCAGATAACAACGGCATTAACGTTGACGCAAACGTAAAACAGGAAGGATTCGACCTGCAATATCCAATCATTCGCGGGTCAGTTATGTGCTGAAAGCGACCACATCAAAAATGCCTAAAATGCGGTGGGTTTTTATGTCCGCCAAAAATTTTCAGACAAATAACGGCCAGAAATTCGCCCAAATTGCCGCTTTTGCGCCCATATTCGGGGTTTGTTGCGAATAGGCAACAATTTAAAAAAACAATCGAAACGCTGGTTCGATATCGCGCGTTGTCCCTTCAGACGCAATTTTCCCGCGATGCGGACCATAAAAAACACCCGGCAGTATTCCTGCCGGGTGGTGATTCGTGGAAAGCATTGGTTTACGAACGGATCAGATCAACCCGCGTCACGGATACGTGACTCTGCCGTCGCAACCCGCTCGGCAGCTTCCTTCAGCTCGGCCAAACGCTCGCGTTCAGCTTCAACGACCTCTTCCTTGGCGTTCGCCACGAACTTCTCGTTCGACAGCTTCTTCTCGATCCGATCAATATCGGCAGCAATTTTGCCGGCTTCCTTGGCAAGACGGGCGGCCTCGGCCTTGAGATCAATCAGATTGCCAAGCGGAATGCAGATCGTCGCTTCGCCCAACAGCATCTGCGCTGCGCCCTTCGGAGCCTGTGCTTCGAAGGTCACGCTTTCGACACGGGCAAGACGCTTGATCGCCGCATCGTGACGCTCAAAGCGTTCCGTGGACGTTGCATTGGCATCGAGAACAACGACCGGCGCAACAGCGCCAGCCGGAACATTCATTTCCGCACGCACGGAGCGGATGCCGGTGACGAGATCGACCAGCCAATTGATGTCGGCAGCCGCTTCTTCATCCGCGAAGGAAAGCTCCGGCCAGTCGGCCAGCGCCAGAACCGTCTCGCGCTTCTGGCCTTCACCCGCCGTCAGCGTCCAGAGCTCTTCCGTCATGAACGGCATGAACGGATGCAGCAACTTGTA
>JAEXXS010000442.1 GCA_023451915.1 Pseudomonadota bacterium
AAACCGGCTATCGCATGAGCCGGGCACCCCTTCTCAACCTGCCTCAAACCGCCTCGACAAAAACAACCAAAGCTCCAAAAACAAAACCCGCCGAAAATATCGACGGGTTTGTCAGCAGTCTGAACCCCGCCGATTGGCGGGGTTTTTTGTTAATTTTATAACATTCAGGCCGCGTATTTCGCGACCACGCCGCCCTGCTTGTTCCACTCTGCATACCAGGTCTGGAACAGCTTCAGCTGTGCTTCGCAATAACCGCGCTGGGCATCGGAAAGCTTGTCCGTTTCATTGAAATGCAGTTCGTATTCCGGGTTTCCGGTGACGACCATCATGTGCTTATAGAACAGGACGAGATCCGGGCCTTCATCGAAGGAGGACAGCACGCCAAGTGCCGCTTCCAGTTCCAGCGCGGCGACGCGGGCTTCAACGTCGCCTGCAGCAGCAGCTTTTGACAGCGAAACCAGATGCTGCACTTCCTTCGGCAGCACATTGCCGATGCCGGTGATCGCGCCCTTGGCGCCGCAATTGACGAAGCCGTGGAACACGCCAGTGTCGACGCCGACCATCAGCGTCACATCGTCATCGGCGCTGGTGATGTTTTCCGCCGCATAGCGCATGGCTTCCGCACCGCCGAATTCCTTGAAACCGATCAGGTTCGGATGCTCGGCGCGCAACGCGAAGAAAAGATCGGCGCGGGTGGCAAAGCCATAATAAGGGCTGTTGTAGATGACCGCCGGAAGATCAGGTGCAGCCGCCAGAATGGCCTTGAAATGCGCCTTCTGGGCGGAGATCGACGAGCCACGCGACAGAACGCGCGGGATAACCATCAGGCCCTTTGCGCCGACTTTCTGGGCGTGGGCGGCATGAGCGGCAGCGGAAGCCGTGTTGACCGCGCCAGTGCCGACGACGACCGGCACGCCAGCCTTGGCCAGGGCTTCAACGCCAGCCATGCGCTGTTCGTCGGTCAGAAGCGGCCAGTCACCCATCGAGCCGCAATAGACGACGGCAGACATGCCGGCGGCGATCAGTTCCTTGCCCTTGCGCACCAGCGCCTCGAAATCCGGCGTGCGATCTGGCTTGCACGGCGTCATGAGTGCGGGAATGCAGCCGGAAAAAATATCAGAAGTCATGGTCCTGTCCTTGAATCTCTTCAACGCGTTTTTCAATCAACCTCAGTCTACAACCGGCTTCAGCAAGCCTCGTATGAAATCAAATATACACAATGTATTTTTCTTGTCGACTAAAATTTCCATTGCAACTACGATCCAATCACCATCACAAAGGAAGGCGCGAAGGCCAGCCCCTGCGCCTTCCCGCCCTTTCGATAAAGGACACGCCATGAGCAAAGCACCATCCAGCCAATCGGCGAACCCCTCAGCCGACCGCAAGAAGGGTTCGGGCGTCAGGATGGTCTATGATGTGCTGCGCGATGAAATCATCGATCTTTCACTCGCCCCCGGCAGCCCCATCGATGAGAACCAGCTGGCGGATCGCTTTGCCATGTCGCGCACGCCGATCCGCGAAGCGCTGGTGAGGCTTGCCAGCGACGGGCTGGTGACGACACTCCCCAATCGCTCGACGGTGGTTTCCAATATCGACTTTCTAAGCCTGCCTGCCTTTTTCGATGCGATCACCCTGATGTACCGCGTCACCACGCGGCTCGCGGCGCGCCACCGCACAAAAGCGGACCTCAAGATCATTCGTGCCCACCAGGAAGAATTTGCCAAGGCTGTGCGTGCGCAAAACGCATTGGAGATGATCTCGACCAATCGCGATTTTCACGCGGCGATTGCCGAAGCCGGGCGCAACCCGTTCTATACGAGTTTTTTCGCGCGCCTGCTCGATGAGGGCCGCCGCCTGTTGCGCCTTTATTATTCGTCCTTCTCGGACCAGCTGCCGGAGCAATATGTAACGGAGCATGAAGACATGATCCGCGCCATTGAAGAGCAGGATGTCGAAACGGCCGACCGGCTCGGCAAGGCGCATGGCGACCAGATTGTGCAGCAGATCCGCAAGCTCATCGCCGAGGATCGGCGCGACGTGATGGAACTCTGATCAGCCGCCATTGACCAGTGCGAGCACAAGCTGCTGCACATTGCCGCCATCGCCCATCTCCACGCGGTCGAAATCGCGGCCCTGCGCGCGCTGTACGGCAACCAGATCGGTGATTTCCTTGATCAGCACCTTGCGCATTTTCTCACATTTCGGATCGTTGGGCACGGAAAGTCCGACCGTTCGGCGGACGATTTCCCGCGTCATATCCTTGGCGCTGTCGCCATGCACCAGCTCGTGCTTGCGAATGCCTTCAATGAAAACGTCCCAATTTTCGCGCACCGGTGACGGCAGTTTTTGTGACGGTTTTGGCAGCGTATAGGTGATCTTCAGCTTCGGCTTTGCAGACAGGATGGTGCAGGCATTGTTGCTGTGATCGAATTTTCGATCCCAGGTCAGCACATAGCTCGTATGGGCGATCACCCGTCCAATGCCGATCTTCGGCCCGCGCTGGCCGATGGACCGATAAAGGTCAATGCCTGTTTGGCCGGTAATGGCATAAGGTTTGACCTCTTCGACGGCCTTCCAATCGTCCTCAGCATAAGCAGGGACAGCCGAGAACA
>JAEXXS010000446.1 GCA_023451915.1 Pseudomonadota bacterium
CTCGGCAATCAAGAAGTCGAAGCGATTTCAGCCCGCATCGACGTTCGGCGTGATGAAAGCCTTGAAGGCCTGCGGCATCCCTTCGGCGCGAAGATCGCGGTGCGAACACCAGCGGGACTTGTTGAAAGCACCATTCTGGATCCATCCGGTGAGCCTGATAGCTTTCCAGTCGCTGCTGAACGGGAGGCGAAATTCATGACGCTTGCAACGCCCGTGCTGGCGAACAAAGCGGCTGCGCTGTTCGCGTGCCTGGATCAGATGGAAACATGGCAGGACAGCCGCAAAATCCGTCTTTAGCTATATCTTTCCGACATACACGGCCTCATCAAACTGTATTTGTAGTTATAGCAATCGTTTCCTAGTTTCGATGTGACTCAGGCATTCATGATGAGAGGAAGAGACGTGTCAGGTCAGGATTACGCCGAAATTCGTGAGGAAGTAGCGAAGCTATGCGCCGGGTTTCCGGGAGAATACTGGCAAAAACTGGACAGGGATCACACCTATCCAGCTGAGTTTGTCAATGCCCTGACCGAGGCCGGCTATCTGTCCGCTCTTATTCCGGAAGAATTTGGTGGGTCCGGCCTGCCGCTATCTGCAGCCGCCGCAATCCTCGAAGAAATCCAGCTTTCCGGCTGCAATGGCGGCGCCTGCCATGCCCAAATGTATATTATGGGCACGATCCTGCGTCACGGCAGCGAGGAACAAAAACGAAAATATTTGCCGAAGATCGCGACCGGCGAACTTCGGTTACAGGCTTTTGGCGTAACCGAACCGACCAGCGGCACCGACACGGCATCGCTCAAAACCTTTGCCCGGCGTGAAGGCGATCATTATATGATTAATGGACAGAAAATCTGGACGTCGCGTGCGCAATATTCCGACCTCATGCTGCTTTTGGCCCGCACTACGCCCAGCGATCAACTCGCCAAGAAAACCGACGGCCTTTCTGTTTTCATTGTCGATATGCGCGATGCGCTGCGTGCGGGCATGAGTATTCGCCCCATTCGTACGATGATGAACCATGCCACAACAGAGGTTTTCTTCGACAATATGAAGGTGCCTGCCGAAAACCTGATCGGCGAAGAAGGCAAAGGCTTTCGCTACATTCTGTCCGGCATGAATGCCGAGCGAATTCTCATTGCTGCCGAATGCATTGGCGATGCCAAATGGTTTATCCGTAAAGCGAGCACCTATTCCAAGGAACGTGTGGTTTTCGGTCGTCCGATCGGTCAGAACCAGGGCATTCAGTTCCCGATTGCGCGTGCATATGCGCAGACACGTGCTGCCGAATTGATGGTACATGAGGCAGCAAGGCGTTACGAGAATGGCGAGAATTGCGGTGAGCAGGCCACTATTGCAAAAATGCTTGCAGCAGAAGCATCATGGGCGGCGGCGGAAGCCTGCGTGCAGACCCATGGCGGCTTTGCTTTCGCGGAAGAATATGATGTCGAACGCAAGTTCCGGGAAACCCGCCTTTACCAGGTGGCGCCGATCTCAACCAATCTGATCCTCAGCTTTATTTCGGAACATGTACTTGGCATGCCCCGTTCTTACTGAACGCACAAAGATAAAGATTGAATGTGGCAGTCCAGATTTACTGGGACCGCTCTACCGGAGAGTTGCGATGAGCAGCGTCGATATCGATTATCTTAGAAGCTGGATCGGGCGTGAACGGTCGAGTACCGATCTCATCACACCGAGGCTCGCTACCAGCCTTTACGCGGTTCTGGATATTGACAAGCCTGGTGAAAATGGAGCGCCTGCACCGGCAGGCATCCATTGGTGCATCGCACCAGACATCGTGCCAATGAGCGGCATCGGCCCGGACGGTCACCCGTCGCGCGGTGGTTTTCTACCGCCGATACCATTTCCCCGGCGAATGTGGGCTGGTGGATCCCTGACATTTTTTGACCGTCTGCGAGTAGGCGACGAGGTTACACGCAGTTCAACGATTAAAGATGTGGAGTTAAAACAGGGGAAAAGTGGCGAACTGATTTTTGTTACGGTCCAACACGACTACGCAACACCGCGCGGACTGGCCCTCACAGAGCGACAAGATATAGTCTATCGCAAACTGGAAACGACCACGAGCAGGCAATCTTCAACCACTCCGCATGAAGCTATTGCTGACTATTCCCGTCCGATTGATGCAAACCCAGTTTTGCTTTTCCGTTATTCGGCAATAACGTTCAACGGCCATCGCATCCATTATGATGAGCCCTATGTCACTGCAGAGGAAGGGTATCCCGGGCTGATTTTCCATGGGCCGCTACAGGCAACCTTACTGCTTGGCCTTGCGGTGGAATTACGCAACGGCGAATTGCCGGACACGTTCACTTTCCGATCCGTACGGCCATTGTTTTCCGGTGGTCGCGTGTCTATCAATTTGCGCCGTGATGCAAGGATGACATCGTTGTGGGTATCGGACCAAAAGGGAATAGTTGCAATGGAGGCGTCATTGTAGCCGATGCTCTTTCCGTGCAGTCCCAATCGCCAAGCTTTGCTCGCGCCCAGCTGCTTGCTGGGCTGCCCCCCCTGTTGCGGCTTGCCGGCAGCCGGACCAGTGGTGGCGAACCAAGGAGCGTCCGGCATCAAGCAGTTGCTCAGCGGTCTAAATCAAATCTCTGCACCCACTTTTTCAAGAAACCTCAGGACTTGTGGCCAAACATCCACCCTCGCCTTCGCTATAAATTCCGGGACGCCACCATATAGATAAGGAAGTGACGAACGTTTTTCATAGGATTCAAGCACGGTTGCTGGGGCATGGGGTGGACCAATCGTATGGCCGACATTTTCATAGCTCAGATGCTGCACGTCATGCGCAAAACCTGCCCGTTTTAACCGCTCCACCACCCAGTCGGCAAAGAAGGCCGAGGGCCACATAACATCATCGCGGCCTGAGATCAGCAAAATCGGCCCGTTGATATCTTCCACCGGAATGGCCGCTTCCGTAAAATACGGCTCGGATGCCGCCATCCGTAAAAACTCGATATGCGAGACAGGATAACCCTCTCGCAGATCGACATCGCGTGGTCCTTTTTGCCGGTTTGCCGGAGGCACGAAAGGCAAAGGCTTACCATGCAATGTCCAGGCCGAGCGTTCGCGTAAAACATCATTGCTACTAAAAGCGTGATGGACGTGGGCCGCAGGAACCCAAGCGATAACGGCTGCAAACTCTTCCAAATAAGCGCCCAGCAGCAAGGCCAGTTCGCCCCCGCGTGACGTGCCATCAATGATGACGCGCTTTTCATCGACATGAGGTTGGGATTTGAGCCATTGCGCAGCCTGCTGGAAATATTCGAGCGGGATTTCCACAAGCTCCTCGGGTAAAAGTCCTTCTTCCCCGGCATTGAAATAGCCGAGCGCCAGGGCAACATAGCCATGCGAGGCGTAAAGCGCCGCCAGTTGCTCCGGTATGCCCCCGTTGGAACCGGGCACGACGATGATCGCTGGACGAGGCTTCGATTGCGCCCCTAGAGGCGTGAAAAGCGTGCCCACAACTCCGCATTCCCGCACTTCACGACGCGTTACCTCTGGGGCTACGGGCAGGCGCGTTATGACATTTTGCGCGAGCAGATGGTTGCTTCTATCAAAAAGGCTCAACCGAATATCATAGGGTTTCAGACCACTCTCGACATAACGGGCGCTCTCTGGACGGCGCTGCGAATAACCCGTAACCTTCAACGACCAGATCAGACCGTTGGAATCCGCAGTGGAATAGCTGCCATTCAGAGGGACAGCCTCATCAAGATCAATTTCGCCCTCAATATCGGCAATGAAACTTGCCTCCGACAGGTAACTCAAACCATGGGGCAGGTCGAGAGCGGCTACGAGATTGACGATCTGCCGTGAGTGCAGCCCTCTCACCTTGATGGAAATCGGTTGATCGATCAAAGCCGTCTGTGGATGGATATCGATAGAAGGCATAGAGATCACTTGTAGTGTTTTGTGAAAGCGGAACGATCAACTGTCCATTGCCGCAGGCCCAGACGTTGGCGTAGGGGACCTGCTCCATAGGTTGTTTTATGGAGACCACGCGCCTGTAAAATCGGCACCACCGTATCGACAAATATGTCGAGCCCTTCGGGCAGATAAGGCGGAATGATGCTGACGCCGTCAAAAGCCTCGCCCCGATAACCCTGCTCGATATAATCGGCGATATCTTCGGGCGTTCCGACAAGACTGCGGTGCTGGAAGCGAAAATCAAGATCCAGCAGCAGGTCGCGCAAAGTCGAATATGCGCTTCTTGTCTCGCGGGCCTGCAAGATACGCTCTACTTTTTCGCGCTCGCCCCAATGTTCCTTTCTCTCTTTGATCCGTTCCCAATCAACAGGCGCATCGAGATGCTTCTTCTCCAGTTCAATACCAAAGAGTTGTGAAGCATTGGCAAGCTGCCCATCGGGATTACCAAGCTCGAACAATTCGTTGCGCAATTGCCGTGCCTCAGCCGCTGTGCTGGCGAGATAGGGCACAATGCCGGGCAAAAGTCGCAGCTCATCCGGGTTGCGACCTAAAGCCGAGGCGCGTTGCCGCAAATCTTGCCGATAGGCATGCGCATCATCAAGTCCGTTATGGAAGGCATAGACCACATCTGCATAGCGCGCGGCGAGATCACGACCGGGACCAGAAGCGCCCGCTTGCGATAGAAGCGGCACACGCTGCGGCGTGGCAGGCGTATTCAACGGCCCCTGCGTCGCGTAAAATTCGCCCTGATAATTAACGGCATGGATGGCCGCTTCGCGCACCAGCCATCCCGCTTCCTTATCACCCGTCACGGCATCGTCATCCCACGCATGCCAGAGCGCCAGCACGGCGTCGATATAGTCCTGCGCCCGTCGATAGCGATCATCATGGGAGACGATCTGCTTGTCACCAAAGTTGCGCGCGGTATCGTCGCCGGTCGAGGTGACGATGTTCCACCCTGCGCGCCCATTGCTCAGATGATCCAAAGAGGCAAAAAGCCTTGCCGTATTGAAAGGCGCATTGAAGGTGGTGCTGTGGGTTGCGATCAATCCGATATGGTCCGTCTCCACCGAGAGCGCGCCCATCAGCAATAAGGGGTCGAGCGGCCATTGCAGGGCTTCTGTGGGGTTTTCAGATTGTTTGAGCATATCTGTCAGGAAGACCGTATCGAATAATCCCCGTTCGGCGGTCTTCACGAGCTTCGCGTAATAGTTCGTCGACGTCAGGTCCTGAGGCGCTGTTTTTGTCAGACGCCAGCCGCCCTCATGGCTCCCATGTGCACGGATGACAAAATTGAGGTGCAAGGGCTGCTTACTCATCGCCAAATCCTTGCGGTTGGGTGGCGAGATAAGGCTTCAGGCCCAATGCCTGCCGCAAGGTTTGACCTTTCGGCGCATCAGAGCGGAACAGACCGCGACGCTGCAATTCGGGCACGAGCTTGGTGGCAATATCATCGACGCCATCCGGGGCGACGATGGGACCGACCACAAAGCCGTCGACAGCTTCATTTTCATACCAATATTGCAATGTGTCGGCGACGCTTTGGGCGGTGCCAATCAGAAGCAGGAAGCCGCGCGATGCAGCCGCTTCAAGCGCCAATTCCTCGAAGGTCAGGTTCTGCTTTTTAGCTTTTTCGATAAGCGCCTTGGCATAATTGGACACTTTGCCGGTTTCGCTTCCGATCTCCGGCCAGCTATCAGCGCGCGAGGACGCAGCCACCTGGTTTTCTTGCCAGCCGAACAGGCCTTCCAACTGCCGAAGCGCCTTGCCGTGATCGATATAAGCCGTGATACGCTCGTAGTTGCGCCGCGCTTCTTCTTCCGTATCGCCGAGAACGATGATTGCACCGGGTGTGACGACAACGTCATCCGAACTGCGCCCATTTCCGCGCACTTTTTCTTTCACCGTTCGATAAAAGGTCTGCATATCGGCAAAATTGTTCTGCCGGTTGAATATAACCTCTCCATAGGCCGAAGCGAAATCCTGCCCCTGCGGTGAGGAGACAGGTACGAACATCACCGGGACTTCCTGTGGAGAGCGAGACACATTCAACGCGCCGTCTACCTGAAAATAGGGGCCGCGATGGCTGATCGGCTGCACTTTTTCGGGATCGGCATAATAGCCGCTTTCCTTGTCGCGGATAATGGCGCCCGGCTGCCAAGCATGCCAGAACTTCACGACGGTTTTGATAAAATCAGCTGAAATTTCATAACGGTCTTCGTATCGGAAATCACGCCCCGTCGTGTAATTGTGCCGCGCCGTATCCTTGTAGAAAGAGGTGAGAATATTCCAGCCTGTACGCCCATTATTCAGGTGATCAAGCGAGGCCAGAGCCCGCGCCAGTGTAAAAGGGTCCTGATAAAGGCTGGATGTGCTCGGAATGAAGCCCAGTGTCTGTGTTTCAGCGGCAAGCGCCGATGCGAGCACAACCGGATCGATCGATGGCGTCCAGCCCCGCTTTATCTGTGAGGCGCCATCCAGAGAATCGCCCAGGAACATGAAATGCAGCAGAGCGTCCTCGCTTATCTTGGCCAGATCGCGATAATAATCCAGTCGCTCACGATCATTGTCGCGGTCACTGAGACGCCATCCCTCGGGATGGCCACTGATGACGAAAAAAGAAAGGCCCAGAATGAGCCCGCGCTCTTTTGGCATTCTATAAACTCCGGATTGACCGTCATTGAGCGGCAGCGAGTAATTCAGCTTTGCCGTTTTGTTTGCTCTGGAAAGAAATTTGGGAGGGAAGACGCGGAATGGACCTGATCAATGCCTGCGTATAGGGATGGCGCGGCGCAGAAAACAGTTGCTCGGTCACCCCCCGTTCAACGATCTCGCCATTCTGCATGACCAGCATGTCCTTGCAGAAATAGCGCACCACCGAAAGATCATGTGAAATAAACAACATGCTTAAACCGAGTTCGCGCTGGAGTTCATTCAACAGATCAAGAACCTGCGCTTGAACGGATACGTCCAACGCCGAAACAGGCTCGTCGCAGACCAGAATTCGTGGCTGCGTCGCCAAGGCGCGCGCAATGGCAATACGCTGGCGCTGGCCACCCGAAAGCCGTGCAGGCCGACTAAAAAGTACGCTGGAAGCCAACCCCACCGCATCGAGGAGCTCTATCGCACGGCTCTTTTGCGCGACTTTCTCGCGCAGCCCACCCACAGCGAGCGCCTCGTTCAAAAGCTGCCAGACATCGAAACGCGGGTCGAATGCTCCAAGTGGATCCTGCGAAATCAACTGTATATCCGGGCGATGGATTGTGCGTTCTTTTTCCGGAACATTAGACCAATTCCGGCCAAACAGCCGCACATCGCCAGCATCAGGCCGGGATAGGCCCATGCAGAGACGTGCAACGGTGGACTTCCCCGAGCCTGAACCGCCGACCAGCCCCAGCACACTGCCCTTCTTGAGGCCGAAGGTTACATCTTTCACGACAGGTTTATGTTTCCCATCGGGAAAAACATAATGCTTGCTGACGTTCTTTACCGACAGAACAATGTCGGGAGCGGCATTTATATCCGCTGTTTCTGCGCGTTGCGATGCCGTGCGGATGATAGCAACCGGCCCACCTTTCTCGTTCTTCTGCTTTGACAACCGCGTTCCAGGCGTCGCATTGGCGGGCATGGCCGCAAGCAGCATTTTTGTATATTCATGACGCGGATGAGACAGCACATCTTGCGTCGAGCCGCTTTCCACCAC
>JAEXXS010000011.1 GCA_023451915.1 Pseudomonadota bacterium
GCCTTGCGCGTCAGGCCCTTGGCGCGCGCAGTCCGCACGAAATCCTCACCCAAAGTTTCGATGACGGCGGAGCGCGTCACGCGAGCCAGGATGGCGGCAAGCGGCAGCGCCAGCGCCAATGCGGGCAGAAACAGCGAGCGGATTCCGTTCCAGAAGCCGCCTTCCCAGCCCGCAAAGCCCGAGGCCGGAAACCAGCCGAGCTGCAAGGCGAACAGCAGGATCAAAAGCAGGCCAAGCCAGAAATTCGGGATGGCGACGCCGACCTGGGCCACGCCCATGGAGACCACGTCGCCGGTCTTGCCCCGTTTGGACGCCGCATAGACACCAACCGGAATGGCGACCGCGACCGACAGCACCATGGACAAAAGCGCCAGCGGCAGCGTGACCATGATGCGCGGTCCGAGCAACTCGCTGATCGGCACGGAATAGGTATAGCTCGTGCCGAAATCGCCTTTGAGAAAGCCGCCGATCCATGTGAGATAGCGCCACCAGATCGGCTGGTCGAGGCCGAGCTGGGTATGCAGCGCGGCCAGCGTTTCAGGCTGCGCATTGATGCCAAGGATCACCGCTGCCGGATCGCCCGGCAGCACCTGCATCAGCAGAAAGACGATGACGGAAGCCGCAAGCGTCGTCAGCAAGAGCGAGACTAACCGCCCGGATATGTAAGCCAGCAAAGCGACCTCCTTGGAAAGATGGGTTCCCACTTTCCACATTCCAACCCGTCGCACGCCCTCCCCTTAATCTTTATGGAGCGCACGACCATTCGTGTTGTCTTCCGCCCCTTTGCCGAAGCGCGGGGGCGGAGGTTTTAATCGGCCCAGTAAGCCTTTGTCAGATCATCAGCCGGGATGGGCATGTTCTTCCACAGACCCTTGACGTTTTTGTTCCAGACGCCGATTTTCGGCAGCGCATAGAGGAAGATATTCGGCTCGTCGGCGGAAAGCTTTTCCTGCAATTTCTTGACGAGTTCCAGCTGTTCCTCGTCGCTGCCAGCCTCGGCATAAGACTTGTAGAGCGCCTTATAATCCGGGTTGTTATAGTTGAAGTAGTACTTGTCGCGCGCATAGATATCGAGATCGCGCGCTTCGGTATGGGCGATGATCGTCGCATCGAAATCCGACCGTTTGAACACCTGATCCAGCCATTGCGCAAACTCGATCGGCACGAGATTGACCTGAATGCCGACCTCGGCCAGCATCGCCGCGATGATCTCGCCGCCGCGACGCGCATAGGCCGGTGGCGGAAGCGTGATGGTGATCGACGTGCCTGCCGGAACACCAGCCTCTTCCAGAAGCTGCTTGGCCTTGGCCGGGTCATACGGATAGGTCTGCGAAAGATCGACATAGCCCGGATCAACCGGCGAATAATGCGAACCGATTGGCGTACCGAAGCCCGAATAGGTGCCTTCGATCAGCGCCTTGCTGTCGATGGCATGGGCCAGCGCCTGCCGCACTTTCACATTGTCGAAAGGCGCCTTCGCATTGTTCAGCGACAAGAGAACCTTGCCCGCCGTATCGCCCACTTCGACCTGCAGCTTGTCGTCGCTCTTGAAGCGGCTGATCAGCTCCGGGGCCTGGAACATCGGGAACACGTCAATGTCACCGGCGAGGATCGCGGCAGCGGCAGCCGATGGATCGCTGACAAAACGGAAGGTGACGGCGGAGAGCTTTGCAGGCTCACCCCAGTAATCCGCATTGCGTTCCAGCTCGACGCGGTCGCCCTGCACCCAGCGCTTGAACTTGAACGGACCCGTGCCGACCGGCTTGGTCTTGTTCTCGCCAGCCGAATTCGGCGCAACCATCACGGCGTCGCCCCAGCCCATATTGAACAGGAAGTTCGAGGTCGGGCGCTTCAGCGTGACAACGGCGGTCGCAGGGTCAGGACATTGCGTGCTTTCAATCGGCGCAAACAGACCCTTCTGCGCATTGGTGGAATCCGGAGCGACGGCGCGCTCATAGGAGAATTTCACCACCGAGCAGTCGAACGGCGTGCCGTCGTGAAACTTCACGCCCTGACGCAGCTTGAACGTATAGGTCTTCTTGTCGTCGGAGACAGCCCAGGTTTCAGCCAGGAGCGGCTTCACCGTGCCGTCTTCGACAATGCGCACAAGACCTTCATAGAGGTTGGCATAGGTAACCTGCCGGATACCGGCGGCGGCATTGGCGGTCGGGTCCAGACCCGGCGGCTCCAGCACTTCGCCGACCACCAGCGTGTCTTTCGCAAAAGCACCGTTGATCGATGCCAGCATCGCAGCCGTTATAAGTCCGGCTTTCAGTAAGTTTCCCATGGGTTCCCCTATCCCTCCAATTTTTAAATCGAACGCCCGCCATCCACGTCGAGCGCAACCCCGGTAATCATAGAGGCAGCGGGCGAGCAAAGGAAAGCCGCTGCTTCAGCCAGATCATCAGGTTTCAACAGGCGGCCCATCGGGATGGAATCGCGGAACTTCTTGCGAATTTCTTCGGTGTCCTCACCCATGAACGTGGTGAGTAGCGGCGTTTCACCGGCAACCGGGTTCAGCGCCACAACGCGGATTTTCGACGGTGCCAATTCAATCGCGAGCGCTTTCGTCACCGAAACAACCCAGCCCTTGGTGGCGTTGTACCAGGCAAGGTTCGGACGCGGGCGACCAGCGCCCGTCGAAGCGACGTTCAGAATAACGCCTTCGCCATTCTTTTTCATGTGCGGAATGAGCTTGCGCGTCATCAGATAAACGCCGCGCACATTGACACCCAGAATGCGGTCGAACTCTTCCGGCTCCACCAGCTCGGCATTTTGCGGCTTGTGACCGATACCGGCATTGTTGATCAGAATATCGACCTTGCCGAATTTCGACAAAGCCGCTTCCACCGCTGCATCGACATCGGCTTCCTTGGAAATATCTGCGGCCACGGCCAGCGCCGCATCGCCAATTTCGCCTGCGACGCGCTCAGCGCCTGCCTTGTCGCGGTCGACGATGACAACCTTTGCGCCGCCATCAGCAAAGCGCTTTGCCATGCCTTCGCCAAACCCCGAACCTGCTCCCGTGATGAGCGCGACCTTACCTTCAAGCGACACTGCAATTCTCCCAAATGCTATTTTCATCGCATTTTCAGACGGGAAACCGGTTCCCACTTTCCCTGAAAATGCTGTTTCAGCCGTGATACACGGAAATCGTCTTCAGCGAGGCAAACCCGTAGAGCGCCTCAAAACCCTTCTCGCGACCATGGCCGGATTTCTTCACGCCGCCGAACGGCAGTTCGATGCCGCCGCCAGCGCCATAATTATTGATGAACACCTGCCCGGCATGGATGGCATGTGCGAGGCGGAACTGGCGTCCGCCATCATTGGTCCAGACGCCGCAGACGAGGCCGTATGAAGTCCCATTGGCAATCGCAATGGCTTCTTCTTCGGTATCGAACGGCAGGATGACCTGCACCGGACCAAAGATTTCCTCCTGCGCCAGACGATGATCGGCAGGCACGTCGCGGATCAGCGTCGGCAACACATAGGCCCCGCCCTCCGGCGCATTCTCGGTCAGCACGCCTTCCGCGGCGATGGACAGTCCGCCTTCCTTGGCGAGTTCAAGATAGCTTTCGACAATCGCCTTCTGGCGCTGCGACACGACCGGCCCAACCGACGGGTCAGCACTTGCCGGGCCAACTTTCAGTGCGCGGTAGCGTTCGCTCATGCGCGCGACGACATCTTCGTAAATGCTGCGCTCAACGAGAATGCGCGACGAGGCCGAGCAGGTCTGACCGGCATTTTGAATGCCCGCATTGACCAGAAATGGCAAAGCGCGGTCGAGATCGGCATCGGCGAAGACGATCTGCGGCGATTTTCCGCCAAGTTCCAGCGTCACCGGCACGGTGTTCTTCGCTGCTGCGGCCTGCACCGCTTCACCCGTGCGCACCGACCCCGTGAACGAGATGTGGTTGACATCGGGGTGCTCGGAAAGTGCGGCACCGGCCTCCGCGCCAAGCCCGGTGACGACATTGAGCGCGCCGACCGGCAGACCGGCCTTTTCGGCAATGCGGGCAAATTCGAGAATGGTCAGGCAGGCTTCTTCGGCAGGCTTGACCACGGCTGCATTGCCCATGGCCAGTGCTGCACCAAGGCTGCGGCCCAGAATCTGCATCGGATAGTTCCACGGAATGATGTGGCCCGTAACGCCATGCGGCTCATAGATCGACAGAACCGTAAAACCATTCTGATAGGGCAGCGTATCGCCATGCACCTTGTCGGCGGATGCGCCGTAGAATTCGAGATAACGGGCCAGCGCCACCACATCGGCGCGGGCCTGCGTGACCGGCTTGCCGACATCCTTCGATTCCAGATCGGTCAGGAGGTCGATATTCTTCAACACCTCTTCCGAAATGCGGTGCAGCACGCGGCCACGCTCGGTTGCGGTGAGCTTGCCCCAATCGCCCGAAAGCGCCTTGCGGGCTGCCGCCACAGCCTGATCGATATCGGCCTTTGTGCCGCGCGCAATCAGCGCCAGATCGCTGCCGTCGGAAGGATTCTTGACGGTGATATGCTCGCCGCCAGCCGCATCCTGCCACTGACCGGCGATAAAATTGCCATAACGGAGCAAGCCCGCTCCTCCCGTCTGGTTCTCATGCTTCATCTTCATTCTCCCGAAGAGGCTGTTCGGCCTCCAATCTTGCCGTGGTGGCGCGGATATGCGCCCGCGCCAGCCGTTCAGCCTGTTCGCCATCGCGCGCCGCAATGGCCTCAACAATGGCGCCATGTTCGCGGATCGCTTCGCGCGCACGGTCTACCGACAGCGAAAAGGACGGCGCGAAAACCTGCGATGTCATGCGCAACAGCGGCACGAAGGCAATTAGCGAGGCATTGCCCGCCGTGTTCATCACCGCCATATGAAAATCGACATTGGACTGGGTATAGGCCTTTGCGTCCCACGGATCGACCACCGCCGACTGGCCCGCAACATGGGTCCGCAACCGCGCAATATCCGCGTCGCTCGCCCGCTCGGCGGCAAAGCGCGCAGCGACACCATCCAGCACTTCACGCACCGCATAGGCATCGATCAGACGGGTGAGATCGGCTGAAGCGACACGCACCCCCCGGCCTGGCAGATGGATGACCAGACCGTCGCGTTCCAGAACGCGCAGGGCTTCCCGCAAGGGTGTGCGGCTGATGCCGAATTCGGTGGCGATGTGCTCCTGTCGGAGGATCGCGCCCGGCGCATATACGCCCGCATAGATTCGCTCCCGAAGCGCCTCTGCCACTTCGTCCAGCAACCGGGTCTGACTACGCCATTCATATGCCGACAATCGAAAAGCCTCCCAACTTTCCGCAAACTATATCCTGGATACAAAATCGGTCAATCCGAATTTCGACGACTTTTCTGAAAAGATTGCGACCTGTTGACGACTGATAATTTTGAGGGAGCATCCAGAAACTATGGATTATTTCAAAAGCCCCTCGTTGAGCTCCCGCTTCGGGCGCTGATGGTCAGTTTTCGACAGTTTCGGCCAGTATCTCCGCCAGTTGCCGGATTTGTTCGGGGCCGTGATCCATGTGCCGGATGACGATTTCCATCGGCTCGACCGCAGGCAGGCCAGCAAGCGCCGGTACGGCGCGATGGGCGGGCAGCATAACGCGCGTCGGCAGCAGGCTGACGCCAAGCCCCTCGGCCACCGCACTTTGAATGCTCACCAGACTGGAACTGGTGAACACCACATGCCAAGGCCTGCCGATGCGGTCGAGCGCCTCCATCATGTCGCTTCGATAAAGCCCATTCGGCGGAAAGGCGACCAGCGGCAGCGGCTCCAGCCGCGCCATTTCCGATACCGGAAAATCCGCACTCTCCAGCCAGGTCAAAGGTTCAGGCCAACGCATCTTGCCCGTCGTCTCGCCGCGCTTCTGCTTGACCATGACGAGATCGAAATCGCCCGTCTCAAACCCTTTCTGCAAATCGCGGCTGAGACCGCTCGTCACTTCCAGCTTGATATTCGGATGGTCGCGCATAAAGGCCGCCAAGGCAGGCGTGACCAGTCGCGACGCGAAATCTTCTGGCAGCCCCAGACGAAACACCGTCGCAAGCGCGCTGCCGGTCATGGCCGCAGCGGCCTCGTCATGCAGGTGCAGCATGCGCCGCGCATAGCCAAGCAGCTTTTCCCCGGCATCGGTGGGCCGCACATCGCGGCGCGCCCGCTCCAGCAGGGCCTGCCCCGCGGCTTCTTCCAGCCGCAATATCTTCTGACTTATGGTCGATTGCGTCGAATGCAATTGCTGTGCTGCGACCGTGAAGCTGCGGCTATCGACGACAGCCACAAAGGCCCGCATCAGATCGAGATTGAACATCGTATTCATAAATCCACTGGATATCAGTTAAACATTTAATTTTCAAATAGAACCGGCAAGCTGTATGAAAACGATCAACCAAGGGAGCCGTAAATGCGCCGAACATTATTCAGCTTGAGTGCCTTGGCATTGATTGCAGGAGCAATTGTCATGAGCGAACCCACCTTGCCCGGCCATCAGGCCATCGCACAAACCGAAACCGGCCTTATCGAAGCAGCCAGCACCGGCAACCTCGCTGCCGTGAATGCCGCCATCAAGGCCGGAGCCGATCTTGAAGCACGCGGCAAAAATGGCGAAACCGCCCTGCTCGCCGCGACCCACGCCAATCACATCGATGTCGCGCGCGCCTTGATCGAGGCGGGGGCGGATGTGAATGCCAAGGACGCGATCCATGACAGCCCCTATCTTTATGCGGGCGCGCGGGGTCATCTCGAAATCCTGAAACTGACATTGTCCCATGGTGCTGACCTGAAAAGCACCAACCGTTATGGCG
>JAEXXS010000256.1 GCA_023451915.1 Pseudomonadota bacterium
CCCCAACGTACCAAGGTCAGTCGCCACTGTCGCGCCACCTGCCCAGAACACAGCGTGCTGGGATGTGCCAATCGTCGCCTGACCGACAATGAATGTACCATCAGCCGAGACGGCGTTGACGACAGAATTGCCCCCACCCGACACGGACAGAACCGTCGGCGTGGCGCTTCCGCCGGCCCAGGAAACCGCTGAAACGCCGCCGGATGTCTGCGCCTTGCCCGCTATGACCGATCCGTTGGCGGACACAGCCGTGGCGGAGGCATCGCCCGCAAGCGCACCAAAGTCCAAAGGCGGACCAGATTGTGCCACATCAGCGGCATGGGCCGGACAAGCACCAACCATCGTCCCGATCAGCAGCCCGGGAACGCTTTTAAGGATCGCTTTCATAGCGACCTCTTAAATACAGTTTCGATATGATATGGGAATATATCTGCTATTTATAATAGTCGAATACATGATACCCCTCACAAAACCATGCATCTTTATTATAAATTTATTTTTAACTACGGCAATATCAATTGTTTCATATTAGAACATATGATTTATATTTATTATTACTACTAAATAATATAATAAATTATAAGGACTTTTCTTGCATTTCAAAGAAAACGCCCGATCCGGGAAAAGACCGGGCGTGAGGTATGGTTTATACTCCGTGGACAGCTCGATCAGAGCTTATAAAAATCCTTGATTTGATCCCAGGCTTCGTCCGCCGTTTCGACAAAATTCAGGAGCTCTATATCGGCTGGCGAGATTGTGCCCTGCTCGGCCAGAAATTCGATATTAATCGCCTTGGTCCAGAACTCCTTGCCGAACAGGATCAGCGGCATGCGCTCCATACGGTTGGTCTGGATGAGCGTCATCGCCTCAAACAGTTCGTCCATCGTGCCGAAGCCGCCCGGAAACACGCAGATCGCCTTGGCGCGCATCAGGAAGTGCATCTTGCGGATCGCGAAATAATGGAAGTTGAAGCAGAGTTCCGGCGTCACATAGGGGTTCGGCGCCTGCTCATGCGGCAGCACGATATTGAGGCCGATGGTCGGCGCACCGACATCGGCAGCACCGCGATTGCCCGCTTCCATCACGCCCGGGCCGCCACCCGTCACCACGATGAACTCGCGATAATAGGTCGTGGCGGAATATTCCGAGCAAAGCCGCGCAAATTTACGCGCTTCTTCGTAATAATGCGCATTGGCTTCGAGATTCTTCTTCTGCACCTCGTTCTTGGCCGCCCATGCCTCGCCGCCCGGCTCCGGAATGCGCGCGCCGCCGAACATCACCACCGTCGACTTGATGCCGCGGTCGGCAAGGATCAGCTCCGGCTTGAGCAGTTCAAGTTGCAGGCGCACCGGGCGCAGATCGCGGCGCGTCAGAAAATCGTCATCCGTAAAGGCAAGGCGATAGGCAGGCGCTTCCGTCTGGGGCGTTTGCGGTACGGTTTTTGCTTGCTTGATCGCTTCCTCGGAATTCGGGAACGGCGTCCAGCCAGACTTCTCCATCGGGTTCATGCTTCACCTGCTCCTTACAACCTGTTACCAAACGCATTTTCACGCCAAATGTTTAATCTGTCTCAAACATGTCGGACATTGTTCGAGAATGAAGATCAAGAGCGCGCAATTGCGCCGTGATCATGATTGACCCATCTGGCGCCTTCGCTTAATCACGTTCATGACAATCGACCGGATCACAATCCGGCCTGCCATCCGCTGCTCATTCACGGAGACTGCACCCCATGACCAAGCCAGACCTCGCCTCCCTCGAAAAGACCATCGACAAGGCTTTTGACGAGCGCGACGGTATCAACACGGCCACCCGCGGCGAAATCCGCGATGCCGTTGAACAGTCGCTTATCCTGCTCGATCGCGGTGAGGCCCGTGTCGCAGAAAAACAGGCGGACGGCAACTGGCAAGTCAACCAATGGCTGAAGAAAGCCGTGCTGCTCTCCTTCCGTCTCAACCCGATGGAAGTCATCAAGGGCGGCCCCGGCCAATCCTCCTGGTGGGACAAGGTGCCCTCCAAATTCGACGGCTGGACGGCCAATGAGTTCGAGAAAGCCGGCTTCCGCGCCGTGCCGAACAGCATCGTGCGCCACTCGGCCTATATTGCGCCGAACGCAATCCTGATGCCGTCTTTCGTCAATCTCGGCGCTTATGTCGATGAAGGCACGATGGTCGACACCTGGGCAACCGTCGGGTCCTGCGCGCAGATCGGCAAGAATGTGCATCTTTCGGGCGGCGTCGGCATCGGCGGCGTTCTGGAGCCGATGCAGGCCGGGCCGACCATCATCGAAGACAATTGCTTCATCGGCGCGCGTTCGGAAGTCGTGGAAGGCTGCATCGTGCGTGAGGGTTCGGTGCTCGGCATGGGCGTGTTCATCGGCAAATCCACCAAGATCGTGGACCGCGCCACCGGCGAAGTCTTCTATGGTGAAGTTCCGCCCTACTCGGTCGTCGTGGCAGGCACCATGCCCGGCAAGAACGTGCCCGGCGAAAACTGGGGCCCGAGCCTTTATTGCGCTGTCATCGTCAAGCGCGTCGATGAAAAGACCCGCTCGAAGACCTCGATCAACGAATTGCTGCGCGACTGAAGCATTGCAGCACGGACGGACAACAAAAAGGCGAAGCCGGTGCTTCGCCTTTTTCATTGACAGCATTCGCGTTTTGAAAAGTGCCACCCCTTCGGATGGCGCGAAGCCACTCGTCCTGGCATAGGCCGGGGAGGCCTCGCAGCCATCCTCCGGGGAGATTGCTATGCTAGATTAGTTTTCATAGCTGGAAGGCGAAGCATCGCCGAAGCGATTTGCAGAACCGTCCTGATAGATCGGGGTTGACTGGCGAATGGTTGCTGTC
Source organism: Pseudomonadota bacterium (assembly GCA_023451915.1). The sequence continues at coordinate 2,850 of JAEXXS010000256.1, forward strand.
GGGGTGTAATCGACATTACCCCTGGTGCCGAAAAGCGGGGCCGTATTCGGGGTCTTGAAGGCCTTTTCCTGAACAGCCTGAGATTCCGGCATGCCGACATAGGGATTTTCGGCATAGGCAGCACCGGCGCTAAGAGCGACTGCGAGGGCGGCAAGAGCGAACTTTTTCATTTTCTATCTCCTAATTAAATTGGAGCGGCGTATGAATTCGTCGTTCCGATATATCTGAAATGGGTAACAATGGAGAAAAGTTCCAGTCACGAAAATTTTTAAAAGATCACAGATTTGTGCACGAGGTGCATCGTAATTTTTGTAATTGTTTCGAAAAAATCAATTAAAAACAGTATGATGGTTTGGTGACGCGTTCTCACGGCTGTGTTGCAGCCCGTAATTTGTTCACCAATCTCGAACAGTGTGTTTGAGCTTATTGTATAATAAACGTGAACAATGTGCAGCTTATAGTGAAGCAAAGACATATCGCGCCGCACGGCATCGGCTCCGTGCGCTTGCTCCCTATCTTCAGCAGGCCGGTAAAAAGACGCCTTGATGCAGCGCGACCGGCAAACAAAAAGCCACATCAAGGATGCGGCTTTCAGCAATGGCTCTGTTTGCGAGAGGCTCGGGCTTACCGCTCCGGCAATGATCAGTTATTCGCGACGGCGACCGAACGTCCGGCGATGGAAACCCACTGGCCGGAATTGGACGGCGATTGCATCTTGATATAGCGATAGGAGGTTTTTTCGACCGGCAGAACCTCGTCGCGCATATTGTCGAGAATATAATCGCCATGATCGGTACGGGCAGTCAGCACGATATGCGCCTCGCTGCCCTGCACCATGGTGATAAGAAGCTGCGACGCGCTTATGCCACGCGCCATCAGCTGCGCCCGCTTCATCAGCACATAATCCTCGCAATCGCCCTTGCCATTGACCGGCATGGTCCAGTAATCGCGCTTGCCGTAATTATCCTGATCGGAAACGGGCTTGATGCGGTGATTGACGGAGCTGCTGACATTTTGCAAAAGCTTCAGGCGCTGCGGCGTCAGCTGCATCGGCGGCAACACGCTATGGCCACGGCAATCGCGTGGGTTGCGCCCGCAATAATCCTTGTGTCCGTAAGGGATGCTTGTCAGTCCGCCCGCTTCACTCCACTGTGCAGCCTTGACTGGAACCATCGTTGCTCCGAAGAGCGCCATCATGCCTGCTACAGTTGTGGTGATTAAACGCATGC
>JAEXXS010000301.1 GCA_023451915.1 Pseudomonadota bacterium
TGTTCACACGGGCAAGCTGAATGAGCTTTGCAAAAGGCGAAGGCTCCATGAGGTAACGCGGTGCGGAACCGTCGGTCTCAAGCGGCTGGTCTTCGTCAATATAGGCGACAGCCTGACGCACGGTCGGGACAAAAGCTTCCCGGGGAACGGTCAGGAAAGCATCGATAACCGCCAGATCGGTTACGTCCGTCGTGCGGATCTGATTGTCGACCATCTTTGTGCGAAGATCCTGGAAATCGGCTGCCATAGCCCTCAACCCTTCATTATCGCCTAAGGCGATGTTTCATATCACAAAGCACTCCGCAGCGTCGGTTCAAACCTCGCTGCGAGTGCACCATAAACGAGATTTGCCGTTGATGTGGCAAAAATCGCCGGTGCAGTCAATGAAACAGCTGCGAAACACCCGCATTTGCGGCACTTGAACTCACCATAACGAACCCGTTCAGCCCGGCTTCCCTTACGAAAAGAAAATGCCGGAAAGCGAGGCTTCCCGGCACCTACATCCTGTCTTGTGCCGGCGCAAGCGCCGACAAAATCACATTATTGAGCGCTGGCCGCCGGATAACCTGCAGCTGCCAGAGCGGAAACCACCGCGTCTCTGGAAGCACTGCCACCAAACTCGACTTCCTTGGTTTCGAGGTCGATTTCAATCGGCGCGGTTGCATCGAGCTTGCGCAGGGCAGCAGTCACACTGTCGGCACAGCCACCGCATTTCATTTTGGGAATACTCAATTTCATCACTGATAACGCTCCACACTTATTATGCGTGAGCTTATGCACCTTGCCATCGTGGCAAGGTCAAGCATCAAAACGCTATCACGGCGACCAGAAAAACCTGATCGCCTCTTCCAGAGATTTACGGGGCTTCACAAGCTTCCGGCACGCTCTTTTCAAGCTCAAGTTCCGATTTGCTTAGCGAGCCGGTCATGATCTCAATCGGCTTGAACGGCGGCTCTTCCTGCATGGCGGGATTGGTGAGGTGGATCGTGTAGCAACCGCCGAAGACTTCCTTCTTGCCATCATTGCTCTCGGCTTCGATGGCCAGCGGCTGGCTCCAGTAGATTTGACCTGCGCCTGGATCGGGCTCCGTCTTGCGCAAAGCGACCTTGACGCTTTTGGTATTCTCGTAGCCCTTCACAAAGGTCTTGAAGTCAGGCTCCCGCCCCTCTTCCGAGTAATAACCATAAGCGCGCGCATATTCCCTGCGGTTGATTGCATTATAGTAAGATTCGACCAGCGCCTGCGGTGACGACCGGTCGTCGCGATATTCAGGAACGGTAACGCCATTGGCGGCATCCTGCGTCTGTTCGGATGGCTTGGTTTCTTCCACGGGCGCCTTTGTTTCCGCAGTCTCTGGCTTTTTCTGCGCTGTCGGCTCGGTGTTTTCCTTCGGCGCGGGCTTCTGCGCTTCCTTGGCAGCGGGCTTCGCCGCTTCCTGCGCATAAGCCTGCGGGAGAGCAACAGACAGACCGAGCGCGCTCACCAGAACAGCCAGTCTCAGAGATTTCATCCGATCAATCGACATTCACATCTCCTCTTTTCCCAAAGCCCGCCAGCCGATCCCCCGGCCTGCGCTCTCGATTTGGTGTCTTGCGGTAATGATGTTACAACACTAACTATAGTGAAAACGTGGCAGCGAGGTTTGAAACTCGCGGGGTTCATACGAGATTGGTTGATTCTCGCGCATGAAGCCACACCTTCGAAGCCACTGCATAACACCGGAAGAGATGAACCATGGGCCGTTTCGCAGTCATGACGCTAACCGAAGCCGCAGCAAATCGCGTTCGCGAGATTGTTGAATCGCGTGAAGGCGCGCTGGGTATTCGCGTGGGTGTGAAAAAAGGCGGCTGCGCAGGCATGGAATATACCATCGATGTCGCCAATGAAGCGAAAGCTGGCGATGATGTCGCCGAGAAAGATGGCGCTAAGGTCTTTATCGCCCCGGAAGCTGTGCTTTTCCTGCTCGGCACCCAGATGGATTTCGAAGTGACGACGCTGCGCACCGGTTTCGTGTTCAACAACCCGAACCAGACCTCTGCCTGCGGCTGCGGTGAATCGGTTGAGCTGACGCCTGCCTCGGCAGAAAGCCTCCGCCAGATGCAAGGCGCGGCCTGATCTGATCCACGCGGCTGGTCTTCCCAAGGAATCTCCCCAATGGATGACGAAACCCTTCGCGATCTGCTGCAGGATTTTGGCCCGATCAGCATCCGTCGCATGTTCGGCGGCAAAGGTATTTACCATCAAGGGCTGATCTTCGCGCTTGTCGTTCGCGATGAACTGCTTTTCAAAGCCGATGAATTGACCGTTCCGCGCTTTATCGAGGCCGGATCAGCTCAATGGACATATGAAGGACGCAAGGGCGGCGATCCGGTTGGCATGCCCTATTGGAGCGTGCCGAGCGAAGCCTTCGATGATCCTGAAATCATGACCGAATGGGCCCGCCTCGCCTATGAGGCAGCGCTGCGCAGCGCTCAGTCAAGCCCCAAAAAGAAATCGGCCGCGAAGCGATCCTCCACGGCCGAATAATACTTCAAAGCTGCTTTTCTGCTTACATGCCCGTTGGAATGAGCATGAAAGCAGGTATGTCGTTGCCGAAACCGACTGGCGACGGACCATCATCGTCCCGATCACGGCGGCGCTTATGCTGGTCGTGCTGCGGCTTGCCACGACGTTCGTCGTTGGAAGCGCGGATCGCATCGCGGCGGTCGTGGGTTTCGATAATAGGCTGCGGCTGTTCCGCCGGATCGAGCGCTTCGGTCGAAGCTACCTTTTCCTTTGGCTTGTCCATGCTCTTGTCCCGCCCCTTGTCTTTGCCTTTGCTGTCGCGCTGCGAGTCCTTGCCCTTGCCTCGCGCATTCCGGCCCTTGCGCGGCTGATCATCAGCCTCGTCGGACGGTGCAAGCGTGGACAGATCGCCGTCGACCCATTCAATCTTCTCGCCGATCATATTTTCAATCGCGGCAAGATATTTCGTATCCGACGGCGTCACGATGGTGAAAGCCTTGCCGGAGCGCCCAGCGCGGCCCGTACGGCCAATGCGATGGACGTAATCTTCCGAATGAATCGGCACATCGAAGTTGAAAACGTGGCTGACATCAGGAATGTCGAGACCGCGTGCGGCCACATCAGAAGCGACCAGCAGCTGCAGCTTGCCGTCCTTGAAGTTGGACAGCATTGTCATGCGGGCGCGCTGATCCATATCGCCATGCAATGCACCGGCGTTGAACTCGTGACGCACCAGCGACCGAAATAGCTCCGATACATCCTTCTTGCGGTTGCAGAAGATAATCGCATTCTTGAGCGTATCGCCTTCAGCACGGATGAGATCGCGCAAAGCTGCGCGCTTGTCCCAATCCTTCTTGCTCGACTTGACCAGACGCTGCGTCACGGTCTTTGCCGTGGAAGAAGCCTTGGCCACTTCAATTCGGGATGGCGAATGCAGGAACTGCTCAGTGAGTTTGGTGATTTCCGGCGGCATGGTGGCCGAGAAGAACAGCGTCTGACGCGTGAATGGAATCAGCTTGCAGATGCGTTCGATATCCGGGATGAAGCCCATGTCGAGCATGCGGTCGGCTTCGTCGATGACCAGGATTTCAACACCGGTGAGCAACAGCTTGCCGCGTTCGAAATGATCAAGAAGACGGCCGGGCGTGGCGATCAGAACGTCTGCGCCGCGTTCAAGCTTGCGCTCCTGCTCGTCGAAGGAAACGCCGCCGATCAGCAGGGCGACATTCAGGCGATGATTGACGCCGTATTTGACGAAATTCTCTTCAACCTGCGCTGCAAGCTCACGGGTGGGCTCCAGAATGAGCGTGCGCGGCATGCGGGCGCGGGCGCGGCCCTTCTCCAGCAAGGTGAGCATCGGCAGAACGAAAGAAGCCGTCTTGCCCGTCCCCGTCTGGGCGATACCAAGCACATCCTTGCGCTCGAGCGCGGGCGGAATTGCGCCTGCCTGAATGGGGGTTGGCGCGGTGTATCCCGCCGCTTCTACAGCAGCAAGCACTTTCGGGGAAAGACCGAGTTCGGCAAATGTCGTCAATGGAGGCGTAGCTCTCTGGTTCGGAAACGTATTCCGCCCATCTGTCATTGCAGCCGCGTCATCCGGCGCAGAAATCAAAGCAGAAAAGGCGTCTGCAACGCATCTAGCGTTTTCTTGCAGCATCGCCTACGTCCGTAGCGTGCAAAAGTCAACCAAAATACCAACATACGATATCAAATTGCTTTGATATTCCTGCTGACAATCGCAACTGACGCTAATCTACGTCTTTTCTAATCGAATTAAATCAAATTGATGACAATGAGAGAATTGCCATCAACGGTAGTTTGACAATTTTGCTTGCTTATAATCTTACCCGAAAACCTGTCGACTTTTTAGTTTAGAGCATAATCCGACCGGAGTGAAACGAGGGTCGATAAGATTATGCTTGATATATAACAGCTTAGAGCTTCGATCTGGTTCATTCAGATCGAAATCCGCTCTAATGCCGGAATTGTTCTGTCAGAATGCGCTCGTCCCAGGAGTGGTTCTTATCAAACAGAATGGCCACTTGACTATTCGGCGCCTCGCGCACTGTAACCGACGTTACGGATTTGACTTCGTTGTTGTCGGCAACGGCATTGACCGGACGCTTTTCCGTTTCCAGCAAATCCATACGAACCGTCACATGCTTGGGCAGCAATGCGCCACCCCATCGGCGCGGACGGAAGGGGCTGACCGGCGTCAGCGCCAGAAGCGGCGCTTCCAATGGCAGGATCGGCCCTTGCGCCGACAGGTTATAGGCTGTCGAACCGGCAGGCGTCGCAACCATCACCCCGTCGCAGACCAATTCTTCCAGCCGCACTTTACCGTCGATCGATATGCGCACCTTGGCCGCCTGATAGGACTGGCGAAACAGTGAAACTTCATTGATCGCGAGCGCCTCGACGGGCGCTGAATTTTCGGTCTCCGCGATCATGACCAGCGGGCGGATTGTTTCCATCTGCGCGGCGAGAATGCGTTCTGGCAAATTTTCGACACTGAACTCGTTCATCAGAAAGCCGACGGAGCCGCGGTTCATGCCATAGATCGGCGTGCCGGTATTCATGAAGTCGCGCAGCGCCTGAAGCATGGTGCCATCACCGCCGAGAGCGACAATAATGTCGGCATCTTCGCCCGACACATGCCCATAGCGGTTCACGAGCTCTTTCTGGGCCGCAAGTGATTCTGCAGTCCCGGACGAGAGAAAATGAAGCGCGAGTGATTTGTCGTTCATGTCTACTGTCTCGCTCCCCAGCCCAACCCTGATAAGTTTGCCATGTCCCCATCGCGGTCTATTGGCTATCACATGAAAAACCCTGTTACCATGATCTCTTGGTGTTGATTTTTCGTTTTACAGACGCGTCATTTGTGCTAATCGAGCGCAGACCGTATAGCGGAAGCGATTTGCAACCAGAAGCGGTTCGATACAAACTGTATCGTGAAGTGCCCTTATAGCTCAGTTGGTAGAGCACCTGATTTGTAATCAGGGGGTCGGGAGTTCGAGTCTCTCTGGGGGCACCACAAATCTCTTTAAAATCAATAATTTGATGAGCGAATCCAAGCTGATTATTTGGCTTCCCGCGTCAATATGCGACCCGAAGGCCGCATGACGCATCCTTATTAGTTTCCCTTGCCGCCGCGATAGATATTCACGCCGAGTTCGCGGATTTTCTTGCGCAATGTATTGCGATTGAGGCCAAGCAGGTCTGCTGCCTTTATCTGATTGCCGCGCGTTGCCGTCAGGCAGGCCAGGATCAGCGGATATTCAAGCTCAGCCAGCACACGGTGGTACAGTCCCGGAGGCGGCAGGTCGGCACCGAATGAAGCGAAATAACGCTGCATATTCTGCTCGACCGCTTGCGAGATCGTGACGTTTTCCGCGTCTCCCGTTACTGCGGGAATCGTGTCGGGCTTCGACAGTTCCGCCTTCAGCTCGGTTTCGATGATTTCCGGCGAAATCTCTTCCTGCGGATAGAGCGCGGCCAGCCTGCGCACCAGATTTTCCAGTTCACGCACATTGCCCGGCCATGGATAGCGGCGCATCATGTCGAGACCAGCATTGGTAATGCGCTTTTCTGGCAAGCCCTCTTCAGCAGCGCGCTTGAAGAAATGACGCACCAGATCGGGCACGTCCTCGCTTCTCTCACGCAGCGGCGGCAGCCGCAGCGGCACCACGTTCAGGCGATAATAGAGGTCTTCGCGGAAAAGGCCCTGCGCGATCAACTGGCGCAGATCCTTGTTCGTCGCGGCTACGATACGCACGTCGGTCTTGATGGGCGTACGTCCACCGACCGTCATATATTCGCCCTGTTGCAACACGCGAAGCAGGCGCGTTTGTGCTTCCATCGGCATATCACCGATTTCATCGAGGAAAAGCGTGCCGCCATTGGCCTGCTCAAAGCGACCGCTCGAGCGATTCTGCGCGCCCGTGAACGCGCCCTTCTCGTGGCCGAACAATTCCGATTCGATCAAATCGCGTGGAATGGCCGCCATATTGATCGCAACAAACGGCCCTTTGCGGCGGCGGCCATATTCATGCAAAGCGCGAGCGACCAGCTCCTTGCCGGTGCCGGATTCACCCGTCACCATCATGGTCAAATCGGTCTGCATCATACGCGCCAGAACGCGGTAAATTTCCTGCATGGCAGGCGAACGACCGACAAGCGGCATATTCTCGCCCGGCTCGTCGTGAAGCGCGGAAATTGGCTTATTTTTCGGCTCGGACAGAGCGCGACCGACAATATTGATCAGTTCCGTCA
>JAEXXS010000315.1 GCA_023451915.1 Pseudomonadota bacterium
ATCGTCTCGGGCGGGCATTTCGAAAAGAGCTTCCAGCTATTCGAACGCCAACGCTGATATTGCACGCGCGCGAAGACGACCTGAGCAATCCGCGTCAGGCAGAATATATCACCCGACATTTGGGCGCTCCCAACAGTCTGCATTGGATTGAGGATAGCTATCACATGATCCATGTGGACCGCCAGCATCGCTCGGTGGCAGAGCTTACCGCCAGTTATTTCGAGGAACAGAATGCTTGCGAGCTTGTTTGATGGCTTGCCTGCAAGCACGCCTGTTCTGATCGGCAAGTCTGCGTTGGCTGAAACACGGGTCTTTGCGTCCATCGCCCATATCGGTCGCGATGTCTGGAACAGCTGCTTTCCAGATGAAATCGAGAATTACGATTATTTGCTTGCTGTTGAACAGGCGGGAATAACAGGTTTCAACTGGCGTTACGTCACTATTGTGCAAAACGAGCGTGTGGTTGCGGCGATGCCAGTCTTTTTGACTGCGTATCAACTCGATACGACCCTGGATGAAGGGCATGTGCACCGTCTGGTGCGCGGCATCCGGCGATACTGGCCGGGTTTTCTCACATTGCGTCTTGCCTGCCTTGGTTCGCCTTGCACCGAAAACGGTGTTCCAGGGTTTCATGCTTGTGTACCGCCGGACATGCGACCGGTTTTGCTCAAGCAGCTGCTTGAAGGTTTCAAGCGCATCGCGGATGCGGAAGGTTGCGCTCTGCGCGGCGTCAAGGATGTGCCCGATACGCTTCTCCCTGATTTGCGCACCGTTTTTGCCGCTGGCGGATATACTGCGATCCCCGGCCTCGCCACAGCATGGCTGGACATTGATTTTGCGTCTGTTGACGACTATCTGGCGCGGCTTTCACCGGGGACACGCAAGGATATGCGCCGCAAATTGCGCAGTCGCCACGCGGTGACTGTCGAGCATCGTTCCGAAATTGCCGATATTCTCCCGCGTTTCATGGAACTTTATAATGATACGCGCGAGCGAAGCGAGTTGCAGTTTGAGGCGCTCACCGGGGCCTATTTCACAGGCGTGCTCCGGCAAATGCAGGGCCGGGCATTTTGTACGGTCTATAGGGTGGAAGACCGCATTCTAGCAATGAACCTGTTCGTTCACGATGAACGCACACTCATCGACAAGTTTTTCTGCATGGATGCGGAATCAGGGCGAAAATACAATCTTTATTATCTGAGCTGGTTCAACAATATCGAATACTGTCTGAAGCATGGAATGCGCCGCTATCAAAGCGGTCAGGCTGGTTACGAGAATAAAGTGAAGCTCGGTAGTCGCCTCACGCGCAACACCATGTTCTTCAGGCACCGTAATCCGCTAATACAAACCCTGTTGAAATTCGTTTCACCGATGTTTGCCATTGATCAAAAGTTGGAAACGAAGCCATGATGAGCCGCATGTCTCTGTGGATCGGTATTCCAGTTTTCAGTACGCTGGCGCAGATTTTCGTCAAGTTTGCTGCCGAGCACGTCGGTCAGATCCCGACGACGGGGTGGGGCAAGCTGGTCGCTGCGGCAACTTCGCCATGGATGCTGGCTACAATCACGGCTGAAATTACGTGCTTCTTCCTTTGGATGCATGTGCTTGCCGATTTCGATCTCAGCAAAGCCTTTCCAATATCCGCTATCAGCTACGTCGCGGTGCTCGCCGCCAGTTGGCTCTGGTTTCAGGAGCCGACCAATCTTTTGCAGATCGGTGGAAGCATTCTCATCCTGTCGGGTGTCTGGATGATATCCACGGCGGGACAGGTCGAAAACGAGATATCAGAACCCCAAATGAAATGATCGGCTCAATATGATACCGATGGAATTCTGGTTGGGTGAACCGCCTTGCGTGACAATTGGACTGTTGGCGGCATCGCCGATCAGACGATCAAACTTGTCGTAGATTTGAACGCTCATCCTGTCGGTCAGCTGGTAGGTGGCGCTCGCCACGACACCGACAGATTTCATGCCCCCACGGGCGTCGTAGGCAGGCAACAAAGCACCATTCTCAACGTCAGCCATACCGACGCCGAAATTGGTCTGCATATAGGTGGAGTTGGCGAAGGAGAGGCGAGGGCCGATCGAAAAGATCAGATCCTTGCCTGCGCGCTGAAACCAGTCGGCACCAAGATCGGCTACAAAGCCATCCCCATGCTGCAATCCTTGCCGGGCTTCGATACGAAAGCGCAGCTTGTCCTGAATTGGCCAATATTGGGCGAAAGCGCCTGCATCCACTGACCAGTCGATCTCAGCAAGCCCTTGCAAACTCGGGTCGTCGGAAGATTTTCGGTTCCCGCGAAGGCTGACGACAGGGCCGATTTCAATGCCACCCAGTTCAAAAAGCGTGAAATCGATGTTGTCATCAGGGGCACTGAGGTCTGCTTCTTCACCAAAACGGCGGATATCGAACGAGGGTACGAAGCTGAAAGACTTGTCATTTGCGCCCACGTAAGATGGACCATATTCGGTGCCCACACCGAGCGTAACGATCCAGCCGCGTGGAGCAGGCGTGGCACCGGGTTGATCAGCAGCCATCACGTCGGATGTTGCAAGAAGGCAGGCGAGAGCCACCCCTCCACACACGCAATGACTGATCTGCACCATCGGCCTGAAACTCCTTACGCCAAGTCGCCGCAAACCTGTATCGGGCGTCTATCGCTCACACCCTACCATAAACGGATGCGTATTCCACAAGGAGTGTTTACCGATGAGAACGCCTTTCCACACTTCCGATGGACGCGGTTTCTCTAGAACAGTTCCTATTTTAACTGAAACGTCGGAAACTGCACTATCCATTTTTTCACGCATTCTCCAACACGTCGAAGCGAGGTCAGAAATCCACTGGGCTGATTTCCCCGCGTAAGCGTTTCGCACATTTGCTGGAAATGCTCGAAGGAGCAAACGACCCGCTCCGCCTGCGAGGCGAAGCGGGTAACCATGGCTCCAATTACTTGGGAGGAGCCACAGCGACATAGACAACGCTATGCCCGTTATATTTTGGCTCGAACCAGTTTCCGTTGCAGTCCTTATAGCTTATGCCGTTGACGACGACATTGGTGCAATCCGGCGGAACATTGGCAATGACCGAGCCAATCGCCACGGCTGCGGCAGTACCAACAATGGCCGCTGCTGCAGGGTCCCATCCGCCATTCCAATAGCCCGGCCAATAGGGACCCGGCGGAGGCGGCGGCGGGGGCGGGGGTGGTGGGACAGGATGCGGTCCTGGTCCCGGACGAGGCCCCGGTCCTGGATGCGGGGCAGGCCCCGGCCCTGGATGTGGCTTCGGTGCAGGATGTGGAGCCGGGTGCGGTGCAGGGTGGTGCGCTGGATGCGGGCTCGGACCCGTTCTTGCATGCGGAATATTGCCACCGCGCGGACGTGGCATGGATGGATTGAAACGTGGTTCGAAATGTGCCGGACCGTTAAAGCCGCCCATGCGGGGCCCGTGAAAACCACCACCACCGAATCCGTGCATTCCACCGCCGCCAAAATTCATGCGCGGCATGCGCCCGCCAAAGCCGCCACGAGCCTCGGCAATCTGTGGGGCGATCATCGCTGTGGCGAACAGAATGCCTATTGTGAGACGAAAGAGTTTCATTGCCGGTTCCCCTCTTCAAGGAAGCGGAGCTTTTGTGCATCAGCCGGTGGCGTGAACTCGAATGCACTCGCCTGAATATCGGGTTTTTCGTTCCAATTGAGGACGGCAGTCATGCGCGGATGGGTCTGATCGTCACGATCCACAAGTGAAACCTTGAGAGGCAAGGGCGGACCGTCCAATGCGATCCAGACTTCAAAGTCCTGATCCCCGGTGCGATAAGCCCAATGATCTGTCGGCTTTCCGTTCACCACCGCGTTCCCAACGTGAAAGCCTTCCACGATTTCGCTTATGGGCGCATCCGGCGTGCCCCAGGCGAACAAATCCGCCAGCGGGAAAGTCAGATGATATTTTTGTGCGGCCTCTTCCAGCGTTTCCTTGATTGTCGCAGGGGCGGGCGCCTGAGCATAAGTAT
>JAEXXS010000319.1 GCA_023451915.1 Pseudomonadota bacterium
GCCGTTATCGAGCTTTTCACCAGTCAGGGCTGCAAATCCTGCCCGAAGGCTGACCAAAACTTTGCCAAATTTGCCGATGATCCGAGCGTGCTGGCATTGTCGTTTCACGTCAATTACTGGGACTATATGGGATGGCGCGACACGCTTGCCACCCAGGATAATACCGACCGGCAGAATGCCTATCGCAACGCCTTCAATGCGCGCATGATCTATACGCCGCAGGCCATCATCAATGGCCGCGCCGAGGTCAATGGTCGCGATGCCGGAGCCATCAATGCGCAGCTCGCCGCCGATAAGCTGACGGTGCCCGTCACGATCGACCGGCTCGACGATGGCCGTTTGTCCATCGCCATTGGTGCAGGTGAGAAGCCCAAATCGCCGGTCCATGTGGTTCTGTTTTATTTCCGCGACGCGGTGACCATACCAATCACCGAGGGCGAGAATGCCGGTCAGGACATCACCTACCGAAACACGGTGAGTGAGACCAACACGATCGGCCTGTGGGATGGCAAGGCGCTGAAAATCGAACTTCCTGCTTCCGAACTGAAGCGCAAGGATGTTTCTGGCTGTGCAGTCATTCTGCAGGAAACCCGCGACGACAATTCGCTGGGGCGCATACATGGCGCGGCGATGTTCAAGGAACAAGCCCCGGTCGGTCTCTGAACGCTGGCGTTTGAGGCGAACGATAGTCATCCATTCGGCAGCGCCGGATGGTGTGAGTGCAGCGATCCTTTAGTGGGATGATCAAGTGTTGCGGCTCGGTCGGACGGAAGTTGGTTCGGCTCGGGCAGTCCTTTGGGCGGGGGGCTTGGGGTCGGACTTACCCGAACCGAACCGTCTCAGGCAACACGTGGATGCTGAAGCCACAATCAGGCTGGAATGCGAAACTGACAAGGCGAAATTGTGTTCACCGATCACCATTGCCGACAGACTTTTGTTTTTCGTGAACAGCTAATGCACCTTCAAACAGGCGCAAAATCCGCCATTTTATGAGGGAAATCCCGGTCATTTGAACGGTATGCCTGCCGTGCGGACTTGAATTTGTTTCACAAAAGCATCACCCTTCTGTCATGCGTTTCAAGCGCACCTGCCGCTTCGCCACCCACAGGGCTGAAAGGAAGGACATGGATATTTCAAGCGCAGTAAGTGAGGATTCCTCATCCTCGTCCAACGCGTCCGCGTCGCCAAAGGTCGTCTCACTCGAGCGCGCCAGACCGGCCCCCTCCACCATCAGTTTCGACCGGCATGAACTTGGCAAGATTCTCAACGTCTATGGCCGCATGGTCGCCGCAGGCGCCTGGCGCGACTATGCCATCGACCATCTGAGCGACCGGGCGGTCTTCTCGATCTTCCGACGCGCCAGCGAAATGCCGCTGTTTCGGATCGAGAAGAATCCCAAGCTGGCGCAGAAGCAAGGTGCTTATTCGGTCATCGCCGCAAGCGGGCTCATCATGAAGCGCGGCCATGAGCTGGAACGCGTGCTGCGCGTTTTCGACAAGAGCCTGAAACTCTTCGAGGCTTGACTTCGCCTTCGATCCTTCGAGACGCCGCTATCAGCGGCTCCTCAGCATGAGGGGCGTGTAGTCTGCAACGCCCTCACCCTGAGCCTGTCGAAGGGTGAGCCTGTCGAAGGGTGCGCTTGTCGAAGGGGGGGCTTGTCGAAGGGGGCACTGACTTCACCCGCCATTCCATTTATTAAAGCGGCGGCGCTCCCGGCTCCAGCGTGCGCCCGCCATTGAGCGGCAGCTGCATCAGCACCGTATCCAGCCAGCGCCCGTGCTTGAAGCCGGAACCTTCAATGCGTCCGCAATGTACGAAACCCATGCTTTCATGCAGCCGCACCGAACCGATATTGTTCTCACCATCTCCGATGACAGCCAGAAGCTGCCGGAAGCCCAGCGCCGTTACCCGTTCGATCAGTTCGCGCAGGAGAAGCTTGCCGACGCCCTTCTGCTTGGCCTCTGGCGCGATATAGATCGAATCCTCCGCAAGCCAGCGATAGGCCGGTCTGGTGCGAAAATAGCTGGCATAGGCATAGCCCAGAACCACGCCGTCCTCTTCCGCGATCAGAATGGGGAAACCCTGCGCGGCAAAACCCTCAAAGCGCTGCCGCAGATCGTCCCGCGACGGCGGCTCGACCTCGTAGGACCCCGAACCGTTCAGCACGGCTTCGGTATAGATTGCCGTGATGGCATCGATATCGCTGGGGCGGAAATTGCGGACGACAGGCATGAGGCAGAACCGGAGAGATGATTTTACACGGGCTCCAGCATGCACCATCAAACCGCCCCGCAAAAGCAAAAAGGGCAGCGTTTCCGCTGCCCTTTCCCTATCAACGTCCTCTGCTGATTAGTCACGATTGCCCATGAACTGCAGCAGGAAGGTGAACATGTTGATGAAGTCGAGATAGAGACGCAGCGCGCCCATCACGACCTTGCGGCCCTGCGTATCCGAGGCATCGCCTTCGTAATACATTTCCTTGATCGACTGGGTGTCGTAGGCGGTGAGGCCTGCGAAGATCAGAACGCCGATCACCGAGATTGCAAACTGCAATGCCGAGGAGCCGAGGAAGATGTTGACGACCGAAGCCAGGATCAGGCCGAACAGGCCCATGATCAGGAACGAGCCCATAGCGGACAGGTCACGCTTGGTCGTATAGCCGTAGAGCGATAGCGCGCCGAAAGAGGCAGCCGTCACGAAGAAGGTGCGAACGATGCTCTGGCCGGTGAAGACCAGGAAGATTGACGACAGCGACAGGCCGACAAGAGCTGCATAGCCCCAGAAGACGGCGTTAGCGGTCGAGACCGAAAGACGTTCGATGCGGAAGCTCAGGAAGAACACTGCCGCAAGCGGCGCAAGCATCACCACCCAGCGCAGCGGCGAGGTGTAGAGCGCGACGCCAAGGCCCGTGAGCATCTTGCCATTGGCAAGCTGCGCGACGGCTGCGGACGGGTCCGTCGTCGTTGCGAGCGCCGCAACGGCGAATGCAGCAAGGCCGGTAACGGCCAGGCCGATAGCCATCATGTTGTAGACGCCCAGCATATAGCTGCGCAAACCCTGATCGATGCCTGCATCGGCGCGAGCGCCGCCTACCGGCCTTTG
Source organism: Pseudomonadota bacterium (assembly GCA_023451915.1). The sequence continues at coordinate 3,103 of JAEXXS010000319.1, forward strand.
CTGCGCCTGAATATTGCGAAAGTCAGCCATGACTTAAATCCTCTTGCCATGTCCCGTCCGGTGTCGGGGCGCTCATGAAGGCAGAGCCGCCGCCAGGCGCCGCTGGCGGGACTCCAGCATGCCTGCCTGACATTATGGGGTTTATGGCCCTCACGTACAAGTACCACCTGTAAAAAAACGCGAGGGCGAAAGCGGAAAGCCGAACCGCTTTCTCCATAGGATCCAATGGCTTATGCTTTTTGGGCCCTTCACATTACAAATCGCTCATATAGTCCGGAGCACTTGTGCGGGCTTCTGGCCCAGCACGCGCCATGTACCAGCCAATCCGAAACCAACGGTGAGCACCAGCGCAACCGCCACGGTCATCACCGCCACATCAGGCAGGAATTGCGCTTTGAGCTTCATGATTTCCACCACGACATACCAGCCAGCCGCGCTGCCTGCCGCAAGCGCAAAAAGGGCTGTGGCGAGACCGAGCAGCATATATTCCATGACATAGGCTGCAATCAGCGTGCGCCGTGTGGCCCCCAATGTTTTCAGCACCACCGCATCGTGCACCCGGGCGCGATTGCCCGCAGCCAGCGCACCGCCCAGCACCAGAACCGAAGCGGCAAGCGCAATGGAGGCCGCAGCGCGAATGGCTGTTGCAAGCTGGCTGATGAGATCGTTGGCGACATTGAGCGCGTCGGTCACGCTGACAGTCGTGACAGCGGGCCATGTCTTGGTGACTTGTCGGAGCACATCGGGCGCGCGGTTTTTCTGGCCGTCCGGAATGGTGAGCGTTGCAAGCCATGTCGCTGGCGCACCCGCAAATGTGTTAGGCGAGAACACCATGACGAAATTCATCGCCAGCGTTTCCCACTGCACCTGCCGGAAGCTCGCGATCTTTGCGGTGATGTTGCGACCCAGCACATTGACCGTCACCTTGTCTCCAAGCTTCAGGCCCAGTTCCTTGCCTTCTCGTTCAGAGAAGGAGACCAGCGGTTCGCCGCTATAGTCGGCAGGCCACCATTTCCCCTCACTCAGCGTCGAATTGTCCGGCACCTTATCGGCAAAGGTTATGCCGCGGTCGCCGCGCAGAACCCAGGCCGCCTCAGGCGGAATGGTCATGTCGCGTACATTGGTGCCGTTGAAAGCCATAATGCGCCCGCGCAGCATAGGGCCGGAGGTGAGCTTACCGTCCGGCACGATGCCGCTCACCAGCTTGGTGAAATCGCCAATGTCGCGGTTCTGGATATCGACGAAAAAGAAATCCGGCGCCTGTGCGGGAATGTTCTCGGTCACCTGACGGCGCAGATTGCCGTCGATCAGCGCAATCGCCACCATCAGCGTGAGGCCAAGGCCGAGCGAAAGCACCACCGAAGGGGTAAGCGCGCCCGGGCGGTGAATATTGCCGACGGCAAGCCGAAGCGCCGTCGAGCGTACACGCGGTGCACGGCGGGCAAGCCAGCCTATGCCATCAGCCACAAGCCGCAGCACGCCGAAAGCGGCAATGGCCGAGACAATGAAGATCGCCGCGATGCGCCGGTCATAGGCAACGTAAAGCGCCAGAGCGGCGAGCGCCGCGATCAGCAGAACCGCAAGGCCGAGATAGAGCAGCGGCGGCAGGCCGCGCTGCTCAAAGCCCTGCTCGCGGAAGAGCGCCGTCGCCGGAATATCGCGCGCGCGGCCAAGCGGAATGATTGCAAAGGCAAGCGTGGTGATCAGGCCGAAGACGGCAGCAAGCGCCAGCGCGCCGGGGAAAAAGCCGCCGCCACCGGCGACCGGCAGATAATTAGCAAGCGCCAGTGCCGCCGCATAGGGAATGATCGCCGCCAGAACGAGCCCCAGCACAATACCGATCAGGCCGATCACCATGATCTGCACGAGATAGACCAGAACCGCAAAGCGCGCAGGCGCGCCAAGCGACTTGAAGGTCGCGATCACGCCGCGCTTGCCGTCGAGATAGGCGCGCACCGCATTGGCGACGCCGACGCCACCGACGATCAAAGCCGTCAGGCCCACCAGCGTGAGGAATTGCGAGAAGCGCTCGATATTGGCGCTCAGCGCCGGAGCGGCATTGGCGCGGGAGCGAATATTCCATCCGGCATCCGGGAAATCGGCAGTCGCCAGCCGTCTGACTTCAGCAATGGCTGCATCCGGCGCGCCATCGGGAAGCGCGACCTTATAGATATGGTCGACAAGGCTGCCGGGCTGGATCAGACCAGACGCGCGCAAGCCATCAAGCGAAACCAGAAAACGCGGCGCGAAATTGAAGCCCGACGACAAGAGGTCCGGTTCGCTTTCGATCACACCGCGCAGTTCAAAGGTCTGCCCGCCGAGCAGCACCTTTGCGCCGAGCGACAGCCCCATGCGGTTGAGAAAATCCTGCGAGACCGCAGCGCCGTAAACATCGCCTTTGATGGCCGTCATATCGGCCAGCGACTGCTCCGGCGCGACCTTCAGCGCGCCATAAAGCGGATAGGCGGCATCGACCGCCTTCACCTCGACCAGCGACTGGTCGGAACCATCTGGCATGCGGGCCATGGAGCGCATTGTGGCGCTTTCGGCCATTCTGCCCTGCTTTTCGATGAAGACGCGCTCTTGCGCCGTTGCTTCGCGCTGATTGAGCGCAAAGCTGACATCGCCGCCCAGAATGCTCTGACCTTCCGATGCAATGCCGGTGCTGACTGACCGCGCCACGGAGTTGACGCCGCCGATCGCCGCCACGCCAAGCGCGATACAGGCCAGAAAAATATAGAAACCGGCAAGCCCGCCGCGCATTTCGCGCAGCGCAAAGCGGAGTGCCAGCGAAAGCGAGGTCGCAGATCTCATGCGCCAGCCGCCAGTTTCGCAAACACCGCACCACCCTCGGCAGTTTCTTCGATGCGACCAGAGCAAACGGGAATCTCACGGTCGCAACGCGCAGCCAGCGACGGATCATGCGTGACGAGCACCATGGTCAGCCCATTTTCGCGCTGTTTGGCGAAGAGCAGATCGGCGATCTGACGGCCCGTCGTGGTGTCGAGATTGCCCGTCGGCTCGTCGGCTATCAGAATTTTCGGCGATGGTGCCAGGGCGCGGGCAATCGCCACGCGCTGCTGCTCGCCGCCGGAGAGTTCGGATGGATAATGCGTCAGACGTTCGCCGAGCCCAACGGCCTTCAACTCGCGCTCCGCAACTTCGAAAGCATCGCGGCGTCCGGCCAGTTCCAGCGGAACCGCCACATTTTCCAGCGCCGTCATGTTGGGAATGAGATGAAACGACTGGAAGACGATACCGATATTGGCGCCGCGAAAAGCGGCTGCCTGATCCTCGCTCATCTGGCTGATCGTCTCGCCCGCGATCTTCACAGTTCCGTTATCGACATGTTCCAGCCCGGCCAGAACCATGAGAAGTGTGGATTTGCCCGAGCCGGATGGACCGACGATACCGACCGACTGGCCTTGCGCAATATGGAGCGAGACGCCCTTCAGCACATGCACCGATGAGGCGGCATGGCCGAGTGTCAGATGAACGTTGTCAAGTTCGATAATCGGGCCAACAGCCTGTTCCGTCACGCGGTTTTCTTCCTATATGTATGTGTAGAACTGAAAAGCGCGCCACAAATTTGAACCTATGTTGCGCCAACATTTGAATAATCACGTGAGCTGTCGCTCATCCCTTTACCGAATATGGGTTGCCAACGATGCGTTTCAAACTCTCAATTCCCGCATGGCTCTCGATTTTTGCAATCCTCGGATCGGTTTTTGCCGGCAGCGTCTACGCCCAGCAGGAGCCGACGCAGGAAGACCCGACTGGCCTTGAAGACGCTTTGCCGACCGAGCAGCTTTCGCAGGTCAAGGTTGTGGGCTTCGGCGACAGCCTGATGGCCGGTTATCTCCTGCCCGCCAATGCCGCCTTTCCGCAGCAGCTTGAAAAAGCGCTGAACGATAAAGGCGTCGAGGTTTCGATCGAAAATGCAGGCGTGTCGGGCGACACGACCACGGGCGGCCTGTCGCGCATCGACTGGTCCATCCCCGATGGAACCGATCTCGTCATTCTTGAGCTCGGCGCCAATGACGCACTGCGCGGCATCGAGCCCGACATTACCGAAAAGAACCTCGACAACATGCTGGCGCGTCTCAAGGAGCGCGGCATCGCCGTCATTCTGGCAGGCATGATCGCCCCGCCCAATATGGGCAAGGACTATGCCGCCAAGTTCAACCCCATCTATCCGAAGCTGGCGCAGAAATATGGCGTGCCGCTCTACCCGTTTTTCCTCGATGGCGTAGCAGCCCGCAAGGACCTTCTGCTTGAGGATGGCATGCACCCCAATGAAAAGGGCGTTGAAGCCATGGTGGCAAACTTTATGCCGACAATCGAAAAAAGCCTGTCGGACGTGCAAAACAAGGGGACATCAGGGGGCTGAAACCCGTGAGGGGCATAAACAGCTTGCCCCCGGACTCAAACGATGATTCGCTACAAATGCATCGACTTAGCCGAATCGATTTCTGACAGGTACGATGCTTTGACTCTCTAGGTTAGAGTGTCCTTTATGCGTCCACGACGCATAGCGCTCTGACACAGAACGCTTCGAGGAGGATGCCTTAT
>JAEXXS010000401.1 GCA_023451915.1 Pseudomonadota bacterium
CTTGATGTTCATTTCTGACCTCCAGGATCAAGTTGTTTGAAGTTTCGATTTTTTTACGAGTCGTTTTTTACGATTGCATAATACGATTTTCATTGATGGTTTCGTTAGTCAATGGCGTTTTTTTCCATTAAGATACAGACTGTTACTTCATTAGCGACCGTTGAAATTCTGCAACACCCGCATCAGCGCACAGCTAATGGATCTCCCCCTTTTGCGGGAGTTCGATTTTCACCTCCCGGTTGTCCGGGAGCATTGTTTTGAGGATTTCTGCACTTCACGATGGAGCGCGTGCAGAGAATGGAAACGTCTACATGGGGCGTGCAAGTCCCGCCCGTTGGCGCGATATCACGCACCGCATCCGCTGCGCGCAATCCATGGTCTCGACATTTCCGGTGGTCACCAAACCCGCCATATTTCACCCCTCTGCGATCATCCCCTCAGCCGTTGTCCCCCAACGACCTTTGGAATGGACGGATGCTTCGCCCATTTCTGTTACAATCAGATGACGAACAGTGAGCGATGCAACCAATATCGTTGTTTTAAAGGATCGCAGGCAGAGTTCAGCTTATAATTTTTTATTATTTTGCGTGGGCTTAGCAAAATTCCCTACGCACCACGCTTTTTTTGGGGTTCGCGCCGCTGCAACGCGCGCATGCCCCAAACTTTTCTTATCCCTTTGAAAGCGCGATCACCGGGTCCAGCCGCGAGGCATTTCGCGCCGGGAGATAGCCGAACACGACACCGATCATCGTCGAACACAGGAATGCGGCCACAATCGACGTGGACGAATAGATCAGGCTGAAATTCGAACTGAGCAGGCTGAAAAGCAAACCGAAGCCAAGCGCCGTCAAAATGCCCAGCACACCGCCGATGAGGCAGACCAGCACGGCCTCGATCAGAAATTGCTGCAAGATGTCACTCTGCCGCCCGCCGACCGCCATGCGCACACCGATTTCCGAAACACGTTCGGAGCCGGTGACGAGCATGATGTTCATCACGCCGATGCCGCCGACAATCAGCGAGATGATAGCGATGGCCGCCACCAGAAGCGTCAGCGTCTGGGTCGTGCTGGTGATCGTCTTGCGAATATCGTCGGTGTTCAGGATATAGAAATCCTTGGTGCCATGGCGCTGCAACAAAAATTCGGTCACGGCCTGTTCGGCCAGTGCCGTATCAATCCCGTCCTTGACCTGCAAGGTGATGCTGCGCAGCGAATTGCTGCCCAGAAACCGCGCCTGAACGGTCGTATAGGGTAGATAAAGCGACAGATTCTGGTTGGAGCCGAAGCCGCCCTGCTGTGGTTCCATCACGCCGACAATCCGGGCCGGTACATTGCCGATCAGCAGCACCTCCCCCACCGGATTGATATCGGCAAACAGGGCGTTCTTGGTGTTCTGGTCGATGACGACATCCTGCGCCGTGTTCCGCACGGCTTCATGGTCAAAGAATTGCCCATCGGCAATCTTGCTGCCCTTGGCGACAAAATATTGCTCGCTGACGCCGTTTACCAGCGCGTTGGACTCCTGTGCGCCGAAGCGCACCGTGCTATTCGTCGAGACTGTCGGCGTGGCGGCAGCGACATAGGGCTGTTTGGACAATTCTATCGCGTCAGAAACCACCAAAGTGGTGATTTTACCAGATCGCACATCGCCGAAATCCTTGCCGGCAAAAATTTCCAGCGTGTTGGTGCCAAGACTGGAAATATTGGCCAGCACCCGTTCCTGGGAACCCCGTCCCAGCGCCACCACGCTGACCACCGACGCAATGCCGATAATAATACCAAGCATGGTCAGGAAGGTGCGCAGCTTGTGCGCCCGCATCGACAGCAACGCCATCAGAAAGGCTTCGCGGATCGACCCCATCAAGCCGTAGAGCGACAGCGCGCGCTTGGGCTTCGGCACCGCATCCTGCGGGCTGAGAGCGCTTTCCACGATCTCGCTCTTTTCCACCGGATGGTCGGCGATGATCTCGCCATCGCTGATCTCGATGATGCGCTCTGCCTTGCTGGCAATCGACATATCATGGGTGACGATGATGACCGTGCGCCCCTCGGCATGCAGCTCGCCCAGAATGCGCAGCACCTCTTCGCCGCTGTGCTTGTCGAGCGCGCCGGTCGGCTCGTCGGCCAGAATGAGGTTGGCATCGTTCATCAGCGCGCGCGCGATGGAAACACGCTGCTGCTGGCCGCCGGAAAGCTGGCCGGGCCGGTGATGCAGCCGGTCCCCCATGCCAAGGCGCGTCAGCAGTGACGCGGCACGCCTGGAGCGCGTCGACGGATCGATCCCGGCATAAATCGCCGGTATCTCGACATTGCCGATGGCCGTCAGCTCCGGCAGCAGATGATAACGCTGGAAGATAAAGCCGAAATGTTCGCGCCGCAGCGCAGCCAGTTCGTCAACATCCATGGAGGCGGTTTCGCGCCCGCCGATTTCGTAGCTGCCCGACGTGGGACGATCAAGACAGCCGAGAATGTTCATCAGCGTGGATTTGCCCGAACCCGACGCCCCGACAATAGCCACCATCTCGCCTGCATGGATGGTGAGGTCGATGTCTTTCAGGACCGCGATGGAACTGTCGCCCGAAGGATATTCCCGACGGACTTTTCTGAGGCGGATCAACGGTTCCGTCATGATCAGAAGCCCATCGGCGGGCCGCGACGACCGCTCCGTGGGGCGCTTGCCGCAGAACCTGCCGCCAATTCGCCGCTAATGACGCGTTCTCCTTCATCAAGGCCGGATTTCACCTGAACCATAACCTTGTTGTTCAAACCGATCTCGATCTTTTTGCGTGTGATCTCGCCCTTGTCGTCAACCACGCGCACCATATAGCGCCCATCGGCATCGCGCGCGCCCAAGGCAGAGGAAGGAATGGTCAGGACGTTTTTCTCCTGACCGAGAACGATATGGACTTCCGCCGTCATATAAGTGCGCAAATGTCCGTCTTCGTTGGGAATGGTAAAAAGCCCGTTGTAATAGATCGCCTCCGACGAGGAACTGCCCGAAGAAGAGCTCGCGCTTGAGGAACTGAAGCTGCTGTCGCTCTTGATCGATTCCGGCGCCGGTTCCACCGATTCCAAGCTCGCTTCATAACGACGATCCTGATCCCCAAGCACCGTGAAATAAAGCGGCAGACCGGGTTTGACGCGGACGATATCGGCTTCGGAAATTTCCGTATAAACCGTCATCCGGTCAAGCTGACCGAGAATAACGATGGTCGGGGCGGATTGCGTTGCGTTGACCGTCTGGCCTTCCTGGCTGACGATGGAGAGCACTGTTCCCTCAATCGGCGCGGTGATCCGCGTATAGCCGAGATTGGCTCTGGCCGTCTCGACGGCGACTTCAGCTTCCTTGATCTGCGCCTTGATCGATTCAATCTGCGCCTGCGTGACATTCAGATCGGCGGCGGCCTTGTCGTAGTCGGCCTGCGAAACGGCATGTTTGGCAAGCATGGCTTGCTGGCGCGACAGGGTCTGCTGGTTCAGCGCCAGCGTCGCCTGCTTCTCCTTCAACTGCGCGTGCATATCGGCGAGCGACGCCTCCGCTGTCCGCAGATTGTTTTTCTGCGTCGTGGAGTCGATCTCGGCAATGAGGTCGTTCGCCTTGACGGTCTGACCGAGCTTCACTTTCACCGAAGTGATACGGCCCGACGCCTGCGCGCCGACCGCAACAAGACGAACCGGCTTGACCGTTCCCGTGGCCAGCACCGTCACTTCAATGTCACTGCGCGTAACCGTCGCGGTCATCATCGATGGCGACTGTGACGAGGATTGACTGCGCCAGTAAAAATATCCGCACACGATCACAGCGATGAGGACTGCGATCATGACGACGAGACGTTTAAAGCGCATTCAGGGAACCTTGCATTTTCTCGTGGATTGAATGTGACCTCTGAAACGGCCGAACCGGGCCGCATGATCAAGTGTCGAATTGGAAAAATCCACAAGAAATCTAAAAATGCGGGCAATCTTTTCAACTCCAGCATCTGCCTTGGCCAATTTGCGCAGCGCAAAGCAAATGCCGGAATGCGGCTGCCAGATCTTTGTAACCGGGTTGCGTTTAGCCGTTAGCGGCGGCTGGCCTGACGCGTGAGCGGATCAGACCCTTTCACTGATCACCCGCCGCAAAAGAGTATTGGCCGTGGTGATATCGGAATTCTCAAATTCCCTGAACAAATTCTGGTGCACACTGTCCAGGATAGTCTGCATGATGGAAACGACACGCCGCCCCTCATCGGTCAGTCTGATCCGATTGGCCCGACGGTTGTTCTCATCCACCTCGCGGCGTGCGAGCTGAAGCGCTTCAAGCGCATCAATCATCCGCACCAGCGAAGCAGCCGTCAGCCCCATTTCCGTCGCGATATC
>JAEXXS010000462.1 GCA_023451915.1 Pseudomonadota bacterium
CGGACAAGGAAAAAGCCTTCTGGCGCGCGGTCCATTCTGCAAGCTGCAAGCTTTTCATGACCGTCATCGGCCCGGATGGCGATGCGGCGCACCGCACCAACATGCATCTTGATCAGGGATGCCATGGTAAAAGCTGCACGGCCCGCATATGCCAGTGAGAAAAGTGCATAACCGCCCGCAATTCATAAAAAAATCCCAATCCGATTTCTACTTTGCTGCGGTAATATCGATTCAGAACGGGTTCCGCCTGAGATAGAATCGCTGGGACCGCTCTTGTTGCTTAATTTGCAGGGTTTCCGAAAAGGATATGGGGCATGCAATTGACCAAAATTATACTTTCCACCATTTGCGCCATCGGTTTTGCGAGCGCCGCTTACGCGGACGTTGTTCCAAAGCGCTCGAAGGATTTTACGGGTAATTACCAGACCTTGGTCAAGGATCAGCAGGCCTCGCCACAGGTGGCCGATTGCGTGGCCAGCGGCTATGATCTGGTGAAGAAAGATAAGAAATACGACCGTCTGGGCTTCACCAAGGACGATATTTCTTCGGCTACAACCAATGACACATCGTCAAAGTTCAGCGCCAAGGACCCGCGCAAGGTTTCAGCCGTCATCTCGGTGCCGGGCGAAGCGCGTATTAAAAGCACCGGCTATAAATGGGATGGCGTCAACCTGCGTTGCGGCATCACCAATGGCAAGCTGACTGCCATTGAACTGGTTCAAACCAAAGCCGCGCAATAATTCGACCGGCAACATCCGCAGAACCGAGCACCTGATCACAAATCAGGTGTTCTTTTTGTCGTCGACATGCTGAGGCAGGCCTTTGCGCTTGGTCTCGGCAAATTCTTCCAGTTCTTTCTCGCTCATTGATTCATACATTTCCTTCGATGCGCCGATCAGTTCGCTGACCTTGATTTCACCCCGCTTGGCCGCCAGCGCGGCACCTGCCGCTTTTTGCTGGGCTTGAGATTTTGCAGGCATAGAATCGTCTCCTGTTGCGCCGCCCCAAGGCCAACGTGCCGGACAAGAATCGGTTCCAGCTATCCTTGTTCGCTGTCAAAACGGGAGCGCGCATTACGCAGCGCCGTGCGGTTCGCGACTGCCCATTGTCCCAGACTATCGATAGGCCCCGCCAGCGAATGACCAAGCTCGGTCAGCGAATATTCCACTTCCGGCGGCGAAGTCGGGCGCACATGGCGCGACACCAGCCCATCGCGCTCAAGCGAACGCAGCGTGACCGTCAGCATACGCTGCGAGATTCCTTCAATTTCGCGCCGTAAGGCATTGAAACGCATGGAACCACCTTGCAAGCTGAAGATAACAAGAATGCTCCATGTGTCCCCAACCCGATCGAGTACGTCGCGGATCGGGCAAGACCCCTTGCTGTCCGTCTCAAAGGCCGGTGTGGTGGATAGCAGCGGCGTCTTGGGGGCTGGTCGTGTCGATATGGTCATGGTCAGTCTCTCTCACATACTCGTCCGAAGCGATCCAACCGGATGCTTGCGTCTTGCCCTCTCCCTAAGCTCATCAACAGGCCAAATCCAAATCCAAATCGCCAGTCGCCTTGCTTTTTGGACGGTTACTTCCATGTTTCCTACCCATGTAAAAGTGCGTTCTTCACAAGACCTAAAGCCTGACATATGTAGTTACCAGAAATAACCTGATTATGAAACATGCCTTATACCGCAAGGCTATAAAAGCGTAAGGAAGGGACTGGAATGGCTAAAATTGCACTCATCGGCGCGACGGGTTTTGTTGGCGCGGCGATCCTCAAGGAAGCCGCATCGCGCGGTCATCATGTTACAGCGCTGGTTCGCCACCCGGAAAAAGTTGAAAAGCTTGCCAATGTGACCGCCGTGAAGACGGACGTGTACGACACGGACGCGCTGGCCAAGCAGCTTGCTGGACATGACATCATCATTTCCGCATTCAATCCCGGCTGGGGCGACGCAAATATTCGCGAAAATCACATCAAGGGCAGCCGCTCGATCAACGAGGCCGCCAAGAAGGCGGGCGTCAAGCGCCTCATCGCAGTCGGCGGCGCGGGTAGCCTTTCAGTCAATGGGCAGCAGCTGGTCGATTCCCCGGAATTCCCCGCAGAATGGAAAGAAGGCGCTCTGGGCGCCCGCGAAGCCCTGAACGAATTGCGCGAGGAAAACGGCCTCGACTGGACCTTCGTGTCGCCTGCAATCATTCTGCAACCGGGCGACCGCACGGGCAAATATCGTCTTGGCGGCGACGCGCCGGTTTTCAACGTCAAGGGCGAAAGCGCCATTTCGGTTGCCGATCTGGCTGTCGCCATTGTCGATGAAGCCGAACAGGGCAAGCATATCCGCAAGCGCTTCACCGCAGCCTATTGATGAGCCGCGACGAAAGCACGTCCGCAAAAGCGTGAAACGGCGTCTGGACAAGATGTGTACAAAAGCGCGGTTCTGACGATACAAGCTTGAGCAGAACCGCTCCATGAGCAAAGCCCAATCGATGCCGCGAACGATGCCCCAAAACCATGCTTCGGGGCATCGTTTGCAACGGTAGTGCTAAACCAGCTCCACGTCGACGACGCCCTGAATGGCTTTCATGGCGCTCGCAATCTGCGGGCTGACGCGGTAGCGGTGCGGTAATTCGATTTCAACTTCGCGCTGCCCATTGTCCTTGATGACGATGAGGCTCACCTGTCCATCGCCGCGCGTGTTGAAATGCGGCGCGATATGGCGAACTGCTTCCGCCGAGCGCAGATAAAGCCGCATGGCCTTCTGCA
>JAEXXS010000473.1 GCA_023451915.1 Pseudomonadota bacterium
AGGTCGCTCAGGTTCGATATCCTGTTGTCGATATGTGCCACGGTCATCACGCTGGTGATCGATGATGTGACATAGGCGATGATGGCGATACCGAAGACCATCCAGAAGGTTTGCCAGACACGTCCAATCCACCCGAACAGATTTTTGCGGGAGGTTTCGCCGGACGTCGCAATTGAAACGACATGATGAAGGCTCTCGGCCAGCCCTTCTCGCCAGCGCTTAGGAAAGCTCTCATCAAAGCGTCTGTCGAACAGCGTCAGAAGCACCGTCGCGCCAAGCATAATACCCAAAATCCAGAGATAGGTGGTCAGATGGCCAGCGCGGTTCAGGCGACCGATAAGGTCATCCCAACCGGTTCCGGCTTGGCTATGCACCATGATACGCAGACCAGCATCGAACCATGGATAGGTAAAGTCGGCGATCTTGGCCCGGCTTTCAGTAATGGTAAGATTAGTAACAGCTGCATCAACTTTGCCTTCGGAAACGGCCTTCATCAGCGCGCCGTAATTCTGAAACTCAACATAGCGCGTCGCAATATTCAGGCGCGCAGCTATGTTTTGCCAGATGTCGATCGCCATGCCTGAGTAACTATTGCCCTCAGCGTTGACGAAAGGTTCGCTGACATAAACGCCAACTTGCACAGGCTTCGGGGCCTGTGTTGGCCCCTGCGCATGAGCAGTCGCACAGATCGCCACCAAAGAAAAAATAAAAGCAAGAATGGATATATTTCTATAATATAAATTACGGAATAATAATAAAATCATATCGCCTACCCCGTTATCAATTTAATATGATACAAGGCGATCTATATTTCAAATATATTTGCTATATTATTAAAAAAAATATAAGTAATATCTAATTATGCCGAGATGGCGACGGCGAAAATCCCGAATGGCCGGGCTTTCAATCTCCTGCGTGATTGACAAATTCCACGCTTGATTAAAATCATTTCCTCACTGCCCGCTTCATGAGAATGAATGAAAAGTGCATGGCGTTCGCAACGGTCTAAGACCAAAGCAGCATGTATTCGTCGTATACATGTTGTATGACCCGACATGAGTTCCAGCACGCGCGCTACCGACCGGCATTAGCGGTCATGGTATATATTGAACGGGCACTCCCGGCCCGTTGGCTGGATGGGATAGAAGGTAGAGTTATAGATGTTGGAAGCACGTATTCGAAACGCTTCACTGCGAGACAAGATTATCACGCCCGAGCAGGCGGCCAGCCTCATTAAGGATGGCATGATCGTCGGCATGAGCGGTTTTACACGCGCCGGTGACGCCAAGGCAGTTCCGGTCGCCATGGCCGCGCGCGCAGCCACCGATCCTTTTCAGATCACGCTGATTACCGGCGCTTCGCTCGGCCACGACGTCGACAAAATCCTGACGGAAGCGCATGTGCTTGCGCGCCGTATGCCGTTTCAGGTCGACCGCACCCTGCGTTCCGCGATCAATCGCGGCGAGGTGATGTTCATCGATCAGCATCTGTCGGAAACGGTTGAGCAGTTGCGTTCCAACCAGATCGGCCCGATCGACTATGCCGTCGTCGAGGCGCTAGCGATCACCGAAAGCGGCGGCATCATCCCGACCACCTCGGTCGGCAATTCGGCAAGCTTCGCTATTCTGGCCGACAAAGTGATTGTCGAGGTCAATCTCAACCAGCCAATGGCGCTGGAAGGCCTGCACGACATCTATATCCCGACCAAGCGCCCTACCCGCGACCCTATCCCGGTTACCGCCTGCGACAGCCGCGTCGGCCTTCCCTATATTCCGATCCCGGTCGAGAAAATTGCCGGTATCGTCATCACCCAGGAAAATGACAGCGCTTCGACAGTCGAGCCAGCCGACAGCGAAACGATTGCCATTGCCGGCCACTTGATCGATTTCCTGAAAGACGAAGTTGCACATGGTCGTCTTGATCTGACGCTCAACCCATTGCAGGCCGGTATCGGCACCATTGCCAACGCCGTTCTCAACGGCTTTGTCGACAGCCCTTTTCACAATCTGCGCATGTATAGCGAAGTGCTGCAGGACAGCACATTCGAGCTTTTCGATGCCGGAAAACTGGACTACGCCTCCGGCGCGTCGATCACGCTCAGCCCGGCCGTCGGCGAGCGCGTTTTCAACAATATCGACCACTATCGCGACAAACTGATTCTGCGTCCGCAGGAAATCAGCAACCACCCGGAAGTCATCCGCCGCCTCGGCATTATCGGCATTAACACGGCGCTTGAATTCGATATTTATGGCAATGTGAATTCCACCCATGTCGATGGCACCCATATGATGAATGGTATTGGCGGCTCAGGCGATTTCGCACGGAATGCCTATATCTCGATCTTCGTCAGCAAGTCTGAAGCCAAGAATGGCGCCATCTCGTCCATCGTGCCGATGGTCACCCATGTGGACCACACCGAACATGACGTCGACATTCTGGTCACCGAGCAGGGGCTTGCCGACCTGCGTGGCCTTGCGCCGCGGGAACGCGCCCGCGTGATTATCGACAATTGTGCGCATCCGGATTATCGCGATCAGCTCAATGATTATTTTGAACGCGCCAGCGCTCGTGGCGGTCACACCCCGCATCTTCTGGAAGAAGCTTTCAGCTGGCATACACGCCGCCGCGAAAGCGGCACCATGAAGCTTTGATAGTGCCCTGAAGGAGGTGACCGGGTTCCAAATCCGGTCACCTCCGGCCCGTTGCGCACTCATGGTTTGAGCGGAACTTTCTCCACGTCGAAACGTTATCCGGCATATCGTTTTCCAACTGGAAACGAGAATGCTGCGAATAGATTGGGGCTCTTGCACCGGTCTTTTCGTCTAACGTTCAGTCTGACGTTCGGAGGAGCGGCGGTCAGACGATGAGAACAACTGCGCCGTTCCAGTAAGGGTCAGAACAGCTATGTCCATCCTCATCGGCCTTCTGATAACAATTCTTGTTATCTTCCTTGTGCTTTATCTCATCAACATGCTTCCGCTGGACGCAAAGGTGAAGCAGATCGCGCAAGTTATCGTGATTATTATCGGCATCATTTCACTTCTGAAATATCTCGCTGTCTTCTGACGACCACTGACCTTTCAGTGCGCACCTGAAATCTCCAAACCCATGCACTTATCGTAAGATAACATTGCTGACGAGACGAGTTGTTTCGAAGCGTCCTGGCCATCTGCGCGCTTCGAAAAACTCGTCTTCGTCGCCTGCTTCACAAGCAAAATATTAGGGCGATTTCGCGATTCAACTTTCGCTGAAACCACTCTATGGTTGTCTCGGTCCTTCCCTTATGTTAGCAATTACATTAATCGGTTAGATTATTCGAAAATCCCGATATATCCCTCCGCTCCTTTTCCATATTTGTCTTGATGAGCGTTAGGTTTTAAAACCCTAAATTGTGTCTTTCATGAAACGGTTCGTGGAAAAGTTGCACCCATGACTTTTGGTATCTTTCCCTGACGCGCAGATGCTCTTATAAGCCGTCCAGTCAATTGCTCCCTTAACGTAAGGTTTCGAGCGACAAATAAATAATCCTGATCCGGGGACGGGGAGCAAGGAAATGAAGGCAGCCTTATGGAAAGCAGGAGTGATAACCCTTTCTGTTGTGCTGTTTTCTGTTGCCCTCACCTGGACCCTTGCCGCTCTTTCCGGCGAAAGGCCGGGGATTGTGGCGCTGGCGCTGAGTTCAGGGATTCCCTTCGCCACGGCCTTTCCGTCCCTCGCCTATATTTTCCGGCAGCATAACCGGTTGAAAGATGCCTATGCCCAGCTCGAAAGAACGCATATTGAACTGCAAGCGCGCTCGCGCATCGACCATATGACGGGATTGCTCAATCGCGAAGCGCTGTTCGATGCCATGAAAGTCAGCCGCTCCCGCATTGAAACAGGCGTTTTGATGGTGATCGACGCCGATCATTTCAAAGCTATCAACGATACATTTGGCCATAGCGCCGGGGATCGCGCTTTGAAGCTGATCGCGTTTGCCCTGCAAAACGTCACGCGCAAGGGTGATCTGGTCGGGCGTATCGGCGGCGAGGAATTCTGCGTCTTCCTGCCGGGCGCCAGCAGCGAAACCGGCATGCGCGTGGCGCAGCGCATCCGTACCGAAGTGGAAGGCACGCCCTTTCATTCAACGGAATATCAGGTCTATCCGCTGACGATCAGCATCGGCGTGGCATCTGCTCCAAAAACAGAGACCAATTCGCAAGTGATGAGCCGTGCCGACCGTTGCCTCTATATGGCCAAGCAGCGCGGACGCAATTGCGTCGTGCTGGATGAAGAAAGCGCCCGACTGGCGAGCGCTTCTGTTGTATCCATCAACAATGGCCGCGAAAGAGCGCGGAGCTAGCTTGTTAGTCCACCCAAGGTGTGACTTCTTCCTCCGACCAACCGACTGCAACAAAGCCCATCTTCTGGTAGAGTTGCAATGCGCGCGGACTGTCGAGCGTATTGGTATGGATGGTGACCTTCTGTGGCCCGTGCGCCCAGGCAGCGGAGATCGCTTCGCTGAGAAAGAACTTGCCTAGCCCCCGGCCCTGAAAGTCGGGCATCAGGCCGAAATAGAGAATTTCTGCTGTTTCCGGCATTGCGGTCAGATCAAGTTCCACAAAACCCGCCGGGTTGCCATCCGCGTAAAGCACGTGGATCTCACTCGTATCCGCGTGGATAATGTCGGCCACTTCCGCATCACTTTGCATGCGGCGCATCATCCAGTGATGCTGCCGTCCCACCTGCTCGTAAAGATAGCGATAGAAATGCACCGGCATGCCGCTCGCCCGCATGATTGCGAGGCGCACGCCTGACGGAACCGGCACGGAAACTGCCGGTCGCGTCTGCATTTCGAGATGCGTAATGCGAGCTTTCAGCTTATCGACCATGTTCAGTCGGCTTCGCCCGTCACCACTGGCGTATCCTGCCTGCTGCCCCATTCGCTCCATGAACCATCATAAAGCCGGTTATCCTTATGGCCGAGCGAAGCCAGCGCCAGCATGATGACCGCCGCCGTGACGCCCGAGCCGCAGCTTGTAACTACGGGCTTGGTCAGATCGACACCGGCCTTGTCGAAAATCGCGCGCAGGCTATCCAAATCTTTCAACTCGCCATTCTCCGACAGCGTACCGACTGGAACATTACGCGCACCCGGCATGTGACCGGAACGCATGCCCGCACGCGGTTCGGCCTCCTGCCCCGTAAAACGTCCGGCTGCGCGTGCATCTGCAATCTGCGAACGACGCTCATCGACGATTTCCCGCATTTCCGCGAAATCGACAACGCCTGCCGGATCGAAATCAGGCGTAAAAAGCGTGGCCGCAATCTTCGTCGGTTCATCGGTCACGGGATAGCCCGCTGCCTTCCAGCCGTCGAAACCACCGTCGAGAACAAACACGTTCTTGACGCCCATCACCCGGAACATCCACCAGACGCGGGGTGCTGCAAACATGCCCGGACCGTCATAGACGACGATCGTTTCGTCCGCAGTGATGCCCATCGCGCCGACATGCTGTGCGAAGAGCTCCGGCGATGGCAAAGTGTGCGGCAGGCCGGAATCCTTGTCGGCGATCACGTCCTGATCGAAGAAGACTGCGCCAGGAATATGCGACGCATGATATTCTTCAAGGCCGTTGCGACCTACCGCTGGCAGATACCAGGACGCATCCACGATGGCGATGCCGGGCTTCTGCAGCCGTTCCTTCAACCAGTCACGTGAAACGACAAATGCGCTTTTCTCACCCATAGTTAAAACTCCTGAATGCTCATGCTTCTGGCAAAGCGCCGAAGCGAATGCGGAAACGGCGGTTTTCCTTGCCCTTCTTCTCGATCTTGCCAATGTGGATTTCGCCAACTTCCTGCGTTTCAGACACATGGGTGCCGCCGCATGGCTGCGAATCCACCGAACCATTTTCACCAATGGCGACCAGCCGAATGCGGCCAAGCCCGACGGGCGGGCGAACATTCTTCGATTTTACAATATCGGGGTTGGCGAGAAACTCTTCATCGCTAATCCAGCTGATCGAGACAGGATCGTTGGCTTTAACCAGCTCCATGATCTTTTCAGTCACGAATTCCTTGGTGTAGGTCGGATCGGGCAGATCGAAATCGACACGGCTTTCATCTTCGCCCACGGCAGCACCGGTTATCGGGAACGGACAGGCGACCGATAACAGATGGCAGGCCGTGTGCATCCGCATCAGCTTGTAGCGGCGCGGCCAATCGATATGCAAAACGAGCACTTCCCCGACCGCTGGTACGGCCTGCCCTTCAGCGGGTACATGGACGATCTCATTCTTGGTTTCGCCGGTAATGGTCGCGGCAATCTCGATCCGCGATCCATCGGCGCGTTCAAAAAAGCCGATATCCCCCGGCTGTCCGCCGGAGGTGGCATAGAAATTTGTCCGGTCAAGAATAATACCGCCGGTTTCGGTAATGGCGAGAACCTTGCCCTCCGCCGTTGAAAGATAGGAATCTTCACGGAAAAGCGCATCGGTCTCATAGGCCATTGTTTTATTCCTCGAACGGTATGTCTATCTCGGTCTTGGTTTCCAGCCA
>JAEXXS010000033.1 GCA_023451915.1 Pseudomonadota bacterium
GTCGGTTTTCGTGTTCTACGAACGTTGGGCGAGCCAGGCGGATCTGGACCGACATTTCAACGGCGAGACCTTTCAGGCCTTTTGGGGCGAACGCATGACGTATCTGACCAAGGACGTCGAAGTCAAAATGCTGCAATCAGTCTGATAATTTCCAAGGAGTACACAATGGACAAAACCGCGCAAGAACAGCTCATCGAACTCTCCAACAAGGTCAACAAGCTTGAAGCGGAAGCCGATATTCGTCGGATCATCAGCCGTTATATGCTGCTGTGCGACACACCGCTTCCAGAGGGTGACATGACACCCGAGCAGCGTATCGAGCTCATCGTTGACCTGTTTTCCGATGACGCGACCTGGGAAGGTGTCGGCCCGTACTACGAAAACCAGTTCGGTTTCAGCTCCGGCAAGGCGGGTCTGGTGAAACACTTCCAGGGGTTTTTCCAGCCTCGCCAGCCGGAAATGCTGCTCAACTGCCATTACCTGACTTCCGAGAATATCACGGTGACGGGTGATACAGCCGAAGGCAAGTGGGTTCACTTCCAGCCCTGGATTTTCAGCGACGGATCTTCCGTTCTGCGCTCGAGCCGCCTCTTCAATGCGTTCAAGAAGGTCAACGGTGTCTGGAAAATGTCTCGCTATCGTACCGAGAACGTGTTCATAGCGCCGCTTATGCCTGGTTGGGCTGAGAACATTCCGAAAGCCTCGGTTCTGTTCAATCCACCAGCGGCGGCATAGTTCAGCGACCATAAAACAAAACAAGGGAACGATCATGCAAAACAAAAACTGGGACCACAACTATCCACGGGAGCGCGCCGGCAAATTTCGCGCGCTCTCTGCCTTGAAGCGCTTGGCGCAAGGCGGGGCAATAACACTGCTTGTCGCCTCCGCAGCGGTGGCCGCCGATATCAACTATCCGACGTTCCAGTGGACGGAACCAACCTATGGCGCTTTCCTCAAGGAACTGAAGGCTGAATATGAGAAGCAAAATCCGGGCAGCACCGTCAAGGATACGTTCATTCCGTTCGCATCCTTTGCCGATCAGATGTTTGTCGACATCTCGTCCGGCAACCCGCCGGACGTTCTGACCGCCTTTGATCCGGACTTCAAACGATATATCGAAGCAGGACTCCTCGAGCCTTTGAATGACTACCTGGAGGCCGCCGGGATCAAGCTTGACGATTTCATCGCTCCAGAGCAACTCGCGGTGAAGGATGGCAAGATTTACGGCATACCATTTGCCTCCAATCCTCGTGCACTCTTCATCAACAAGGCAATGCTCGACGCCGCAGGCCTCGGCATTCCAAAAAGCCCCGAAGAGTTTGAGGCCATTATCCAGGCGCTTCGTGATCCTAAGCAACAGAAGTTTGGGCTGGCCCTTTCGGCATACTCGGGCGCCCCGTCGCAGCAATATCTCGAATATGCACCGATTATAGCCAGCTTCGGCGGCAAGTTCTTCACGAAGGGCCAGCCGACGGCGGACACGCCGGAGATGGTGAAAGCCCTCACTTTCTATCGGGATGTAGTGAAGAAGAACCTCGTCCCCAAGGGGGCTAAGTTCGAAGTCTTCCGGCCGATGTTCGTTAACGGCAAGATAGCGATGTATGCCGCAGGGCCCTTCATGGCAGCAGTGACCCAGGCTGGCAGTAAGGACACCTACAAGAACCTTGTTACTGAGCCGCTCCCGCTGGGCCCCGGCAAACCGATCACGGTGACGAGCTTCCTTGCTATTCCGAAGGGCTCCAAGAACAAGGAGGAGACGGCGAAGCTCCTCATGATGTTGTTGCAGAAAAACTGGCAGGAGCGGCTCGTGCAGTTGGCAAGCGTCATTCCAGGCCGAAAGGGAATGGTCCCGGCAGACTATCTGAAAGAAAACCCCTGGTTTGCTACCTTCAACGATCTGTCCAACACCGCTGTGAGCTATGCCCCCGAAGGGGTCGAACAGTACGGCAGCGACATCATCTCGCTGATCGGCAAGCGAATTGAAGCGATGCTTTTCGGCAGCGCGAGCCCGGAAGAGACAACCAAGGCCATCCAGAAGGATCTGGTGGCGTTCATGGAAACCAAGAAATAGGCTTGCGCGGTCGGATGGCCCTCCGTCCTGCCCCTTCGAGGTATTCACATGTCAGCTATTCCAACAGTCCAAGCACCGGCCCGACCTGTGCGATCCAGGCCCCACATGCATCTGCTGCTGTTCTTCGGACCATGCGTTTTCTCGCTGATCGCGGTGTTCGTCTTTCCTGTTTGGCAAACCGTAAAGATGAGCCTCTATTCGGACACCATGGGCGCAGATCCCACATTCGTAGGTCTGGCGAACTATGCCCGAATTATTGGGGCTGAAGACTTTGTCAAACTCGTCATCACTTCGATTGTCTATACGCTCGGCAACGTCGTTGTTGTGTGGGGGCTGGGCCTACTGATCGCGCTCCTCTTGAACCAAAGGTTCCCAGGGCGAACCATCGTCCGCGCTCTTTTCATCGTACCCTGGGCCATTCCCTACGTTGCGGCAAGTCTCATCTTCTCGCTGCTCTTCAACTTCGACATCGGCGTGATCAACTATCTGTTGTCTCGACTGACGGGCTCGGGTCTGGCCGTTGATTTCCTTAATAGCTGTCCAAACGCGCTTGTGACGCTTACCGGAATATCGATTTGGAAGCTCCTTCCGCTCGGGATGGTGATGATGTTGTCAGCGTTGCAGTCAATTCCAGATTCACACTACGAGGCTGCGAAGGTGGACGGAGCCACGACCCTGCAGGCGTTCTGGCACATTACGCTTCCGGGCGTCAGATCCACGACCGTCATGCTGACGTTGCTGATGATGATATGGTGCTTCGGCCGTTCGTTTACGGCGATCTACCTGCTCACTGGCGGTGGTCCCGCCGGGTGCAGCGAAACCATCGTGCTGCGCAGCTATCTGGAAATGTTTCAGCAGTTTCACCCCGGCACGGCGGCTGCGCTCGGCGTTGCGGTTTTGATCATCTCCATGGTCTGCGCTGGAATTTACTATGCAGTCATCAATCCGCGGGGTACTGAACAATGAGCGTCGATGACCACTCGATGAAAAAGGCGCACTGGTCTGTGACCGCCGTCGCCTATGCGCTGGCTTTTGTTGTTTCGATACCTTTGCTTTGGATGATCAAGGTATCGTTCGAAAGCGACGCGGCTGCAACGGCATATCCACCGGCGCTTCTGCCCGATGGCGACTTCTTGGGAACCTTCGAGGCCATCTTTCTGAATACCCGCCTTCTACACTGGCTCCTGAACTCGTTCGCCGTCGCCTTGCTCTCCACATTGGTCGCACTGGTGATCGCAATTCCAGCTGCCTATGGTCTGTCGCGCTTCAAGTTCCGGCATAAGAGCCTGCTGACGCTATCGATTCTGGGCACGCAGATGATGCCGCCGATCGTGCTCATCATCCCGCTATACACCACCTTTATCAAACTTGGACTTGCCGACAGCCTTGTAGGCGTTGTCATCGCCAATGCAGCATTTGCACTCCCAGTCATGGTATGGATGCTCAAGACGGTCTTCGACGGTGTCCCCTTCGAAATCGATGAGGCGGCGCGGATAGACGGAGCTTCGTGGTACTATATCGCGTTGCGGATTGTGACTCCGTTGTCATTGCCCGGCGTTATCGCCGCCTCGATCTTCTCGTTCCTGAACGCGTGGGATGAGTTCATGCTGGCGCGCACCCTGCTTCGCAGTGTCGACCAGTGGGTCGGCACAATTGGCCTCTCATCACTGTTCGGGGAATATGTGACGCCCTGGAACCAGATCATGGCCATCGCGCTCATCTTCACCATACCACCGGTCGTCCTCTTTCTTCTCGTCCAACGATACTTCGTCTCCGGCCTCAGCGCTGGCGCGGTCAAGGGCTGATCCATTAACACGCGCTGGCGCGCTATCTTCGAGGCAATCATGGCTTCCGTTTCACTTCATAAGGTCCAAAAGGCGTATCACAACTTCTCCGTTCTCAAGGACATCACCGTTGGCATTGAGGATGGCTCTTTCGTTACCCTGGTCGGACCATCCGGCTGTGGAAAATCCACCTTGCTGAGAATGATCGCAGGGCTCGAAGGTATCACCGGAGGATCCATCTCCATCGGGTCAAATGTCGTCAACGACCTTGAACCCAAGGCCCGCGACATTGCGATGGTTTTCCAGAACTATGCGCTCTATCCCCATTTGACGGTGGCTGAGAACATGGGCTTCGCTCTCAAGCTCGCAAAGACGAACAAAGCGGAGATTGACCGAAAAGTTGGCCATGCCTCTGAAATTCTCGGTCTTGATGCGCTTCTTCATCGCTATCCGAAGCAACTCTCGGGCGGCCAGCGCCAGCGCGTCGCCATGGGGCGGGCGATCGTCCGCGATCCTGCGGTCTTCCTGTTCGACGAACCGCTTTCCAATCTCGATGCCAAGCTTCGCGTCCAGATGCGTGCTGAGATCAA
>JAEXXS010000133.1 GCA_023451915.1 Pseudomonadota bacterium
GCCGCAAGCGCACCGCCGATCGTGCCGCGCCCACCCTCGCCCGACAGCAATGGGCCGTAATCCATCGGCTCGAAGTGAAAGCACTGATTGTTGTCGGCCAGAAGCTTTTCGATCTCGACCATCGGCGTTCCGGCCTTTGCCGAGAGCACCAGTTCGTCCGGCTCGTACAGGGTCACGCCCGTAAGCTGCGACACGTCCAGGATCCGACCCGCGTCGACCCTGTGTCCGATGCCGCGCTTCGAACCATGGCCGATGATTTCCAGCGGGGTGGAGCTGGCCAGCGCGTCCTGCACAGCCTCCAGAACGCCCGCCTCATCTTGCGGTTTTAGAATATTTGCATCGCTCATGATCAAAATCACAACTCAGAATCGGGGAATATCTGGGAAGGCCAGCTCACCGCGATGCACATGCATGCGGCCAAGCTCGGCGCAGCGGCGCAATTGCGGAAACACCTTGCCCGGATTGAGCAGATGCTTGGCATCGAAGGCACATTTGACGCGCATCTGCTGGTCGAGGTCGATGTCGTTGAACATTTCCGGCATCAGATCGCGCTTTTCAATGCCGACGCCATGCTCGCCGGTGAGAACACCGCCAACCTTCACGCAGAGCCGCAAGATATCCGCGCCGAAGTTTTCGGCAGCTTCCAGTTCACCGGGAATATTCGCATCGTAGAGGATCAGCGGATGCAGATTGCCATCGCCCGCGTGGAACACATTGGCCACCCGCAATCCGTATTTTTCGGACAAGTCGCGCATGCCTGACAGCACACGCGGCAGTTCCTTGCGCGGAATGGTGCCATCCATGCACAGATAGTCGGGCGAAATGCGCCCCACCGCCGGGAAAGCCGCCTTGCGCCCGGCCCAGAAAGCCAGACGCTGCTCTTCCGACTGCGACAGAATACAGGTGGTGGACCCGTTGCGCAGCGCCAATGCTTCTACGCGTCCGATCAGGTGATCGACCTCGACCGGCGGGCCGTCGAGTTCGACGATCAGAAGCGCTTCCACGTCGAGCGGATAACCGACGCGGACAAAATCCTCCGCCGCTTTGATAGCTGGCCGGTCCATCATCTCCATCCCGCCGGGAATAATGCCTGCGCCGATAATATCGGCCACGCACCGGCCGGCCTGTTCGCTGGATGGAAAGCCGACCATGACGGCTCGCGCCGTTTCCGGCTTTTGCAGAATGCGCACGGTGATTTCCGTCACGACGCCAAGCAGGCCTTCCGAGCCGGTCATGAGACCCAGAAGATCATAGCCCTCGCTGTCGAGATGCTTGCCGCCAAGGCGAAGCACCTCGCCGGTGATCAGCACCATTTCGATGCCGAGCACATTATTCGCGGTCAGGCCGTATTTGAGGCAGTGCACGCCACCGGCATTTTCCGCGACATTGCCGCCGATCGAACAGGCAATCTGCGACGACGGATCGGGTGCATAATAAAAGCCCTCATGCTCAACGGCTTTGGTAATGCCAAGATTGGTCACGCCCGGCTGCACCACGGCAACGCGATTTGGATAATCGATTTCGAGAATACGGTTGAAGCGGGACATGCCAAGCAGCACCGCATCCTGCAAGGGCATGGAACCACCGGAGAGCGAGGTGCCGGCGCCGCGTGGCACGACGCGAATACCGTTTTCGTGGCAATAGCGCAGAACTTGTGAGACCTGATCGACCGTTTCCGGCAGCACCACCACCAGCGGCAGCGAACGATGCGCGGTGAGGCCGTCGCTCTCGAATACCCGCATCGCATTGACCGTATCGACCACGCCTTCGCCCGGTACGATGCCACGCAGATCATTGACGATCTGGCCACGCCGCTGCATGACGGACGCATCCGGCTCCGGCATAATCAATCCGCTCATTTGCTCCTCCCCAATTCCGCGAACACAGTGCACCCCACATCATTTTCGTCAAGTGGTAAATCATTTTTACCACTTGCACCTGTCGCATAACAGTTTTCACGCTGCGGCATAATTGCCTGCCGAGCCATAGAGCGCCTGTGGGTCTGTTTTCGCATTTCCACGCGCAAAACCGTTTCACACTTTTGCTGGAAATGCGCTAGATGCAATGGAAGCGCAGGGCATTCCGGGGGATCACGCGATCATGATGAGCAGCAGTCTGGCCGATATGGAAATCTTTGCCCGCGTTGTCGCAACCGGCAGCATGTCGGCGGCAGCGCGCGATCTCGGCCTGTCACCCGCCGTGGTTTCCAAGCGTCTCGGTCGCCTGGAAGAGCGCCTCGGCACCCGGCTTCTGCAACGCACCACGCGGCAGATCGCACTGACCGAGGCCGGTCATGGCTATCACGAGCGTGTACTGGCCATATTGTCCAATATCGAAGAAGCGGAAGCTTTCGTCGCGCGGCGCTCCGCCGATGCGCGCGGCACGCTGAAAATCTCGGCCCCCACGACCTTCGGGCGCATGCATATCGCCCCTTATCTGGTGCCTTTCATGCGCGCCAATGCCGACCTGACGGTCAATATGCAACTGACCGACGAAATGGTCGACATCGTCGGCGACGGCTATGATCTGGCGATCCGCATCGGCGAATTGTCCGATTCAACCCTTGTCGCCCGCAGGCTCGCGCCCGTCCGCCGTCTGCTCGTCGCCTCGCCCGGCTATATTGCGGAACGCGGCACACCTCAGACCATCGAAGACTTGCAGGCCCATATCTGCCTTGCGCCGCACAATAATGACCCATGGCGGCTGGAAGGGCCGAAAGGCCCGATTGTCATTCGCCCGGTCGGCCCACTCCAGACCAATTCCAGCGAAATGGTGCGCGAGGCCGTGCTGGCCGGTCTCGGCATTGCCCAGCGCTCGACCTGGGATATCGGCCCGGAACTCGCCGCAGGCAAGCTTGTGCAGGTGCTGCCCGACTATACCGCGTCGCGCAATGTGGCCATTCATGCCGTCTATCCGTCGAAACAGTTCCTGCCTGCCAAAGTGCGCCTCTTCATCGACTATCTTGCCGACCTTTACGGCCCTGTACCCTATTGGGAGAGCGGCAGTTCTCCACAGGTCGCATCTCAAAAATAGACATCAAGTCTTTTGCCGACTATGAAACGCTGCGCATTAGAAAGCGTGCATATAAATGCGGTGCGGCATGAGCTCCCATCATGCTGGCCGTGTCGTTCCGACTTTTGAGGAAAGATAATGAACACTCCGATCCGCTTCATTCTCGCCATCATCGTTGCCGTTGTCGTCGGCTGCGGCTTCATGTTCTACGACAAGTCCCGCGGTGCGGAATGGGTCGTGTCCCCGCAGCAGATCGAACAGGCCAAGGCCGAAGGTAAGTCCGGCGTCGAAAGCCGCCCGGGCACTGTAACCGTGCTGCCGATCCGCAGCGAAACCGCTGATGCGCTGCCGTTCAAATGGGCGATGTATGGCGTTGTCGCCGGTCTGTT
>JAEXXS010000147.1 GCA_023451915.1 Pseudomonadota bacterium
TAAGGATCACGGTTATGAAAAAAGCTGTTCTCGCTTTTGCCGCACTTGCCACCGTCGCTACCGGCTTTGCGACCCCCTCCCTCGCGGACAGCACGGGCTTGCGCGTCCAGGTTCAGTATTACGACAATAATGATGGCTATCGCCCACGCCCGCCGCGCCCGGATGCTCCGCCTCCGCCGCCCGGCTATGGACGCCCGGACCGCCGCCCTGACTGGGGTGACCGCGATACGCTGCGCCCGCGTGAAGTGACCCGTATGCTGGAGCGCCGCGGCTATGCAGTCGGCGACATGCGCCGCGATCGCGACACCTATTTTGTCCGCGCCACGCGTCCGAACGGTCGCCGCGTCATCGTTATGGTCGATGCCTTCTCCGGCCGTATCGTCGGCGAACGCCGCCCCGGCGGTTACTAGAGCATTTCCAGCAAAAGTGCGTAGCGCCTACGCGGGGAAATCAGTCCACTGGACTGATTTCTGATCCCGCTTCGATGCGTGGGATAATGCGTAAAAACAAATAGATAGAGCGGTTCCGCGATCCCGTTTTAACCGGAACCGCTCTAAGCATCTGAGAAGACGGAACGTCTGGCGGCAACGTCCCTTGCCCCTGACGATCCTTTGGCCGGAAGTTCGGAAGCGAACTTCCGGTTACTTTTTGTCATGACTTCGCGCATAATACTGGAAACGATCGCGACAACATCATTCGGGAAAGGCTGCGCAACGGATGTCGGAACTGCTGTTCGAAACCGATGCGAATCCCATTCCGCACGGCATAAAATCGGGCTTTTTCACGAGCCATTCCGATTATCCCGACAGAACCCTGCGCTACAGCATTCTGAAGCCGGAATCAGGCTCGGCGCGTGGCACGGTGATCGTGCTGCAAGGCCGAAATGAGTTCATCGAAAAATATTTCGAGACGATGAGCGAGCTGACGGCGCGCGGCTTTGTAGCCGCCACTTTCGACTGGCGCGGCCAGGGCGGCTCACACCGGCTGCTGCGGGACAGGCTTCGCGGCTATGTCCGCAGTTTCGACGACTATCAGGAAGATCTCGATCATTTTCTGACCGATATTGTCCTGCCCGATTGTCCCCCGCCCTTTTATATTCTCGGCCATTCTTCCGGCGCGATGGTGGCATTGGCCTCAATGGGCAGTCTGTCGTCCCGTATCACGCGCATGGTTCTCTGCGCGCCCTTTATGGGCCTCGCCACACAGAAATTGAGCGACGACGTCGTGCGCCGCATGGCTGCCACGCTGCGGCGCATCGGGCTTGGAACACTCTATGCCTCCGGCGGCAAAAGGCTGACTGCGCGACCCTTTGCAGGAAATCCGCTGACTAGCGATCCTGCGCGTTTTATGCGCAATACGGAGATTACGCGCCTCTTTCCAGATCTCGCGCTCGGCGGACCAACAGTGCGCTGGGTATGGGGAGCGCTTGAAACGGCGCGCCGCATCAACCAGCCGGATTTTTATGAGGAAAGCCCCAGCGTGCCCGTGCTGATTATCGCCGCTGGCGACGAACGCGTGGTCTCGACGCCGGTGCTCGAACGCTTTGCGGCGCGCACGCGCAATGTTTCACTGATTACTATCGATGGCGGACGCCACGAGCTGTTGCAGGAAGCCGATTTCTATCGCGAACAGCTCTGGGCTGCATTCGACGCCTTTATTCCCGGGTCGTCGGATGTGGAAACCATGCCCGAAACCATCGAGCCGGTGTTTTCCGGCGTCTGACAGACAGAAACGGGGAACCGGCCTATGAGGCCGATCCCCCGGAAAACCTTAACCGTTCAACAAATCGAGTGCGGCCTTGTGCAGTTCCGGCGTTGCGGCTGCGACGATATCGCCTGCCTCTTCCGCCGGGCCGCCATCGCGACGGGTGACCACGCCACCTGCCTGCTCGATAATCGGGATCAGCGCCACGATATCGTAAGGCTGCAAGCCGGCCTCAACGACGATATCGACATAGCCGCCTGCAAGCATGGCAAAAGCGTAGCAATCGACGCCATAGCGCGACAAGCGCACGGCACTCTCAAGCCGGTCAAACCCCTTGCGGTTCTCGCCTTTAAAAAGAGCGGGCGTAGTGGTGAACAGCGTCGCATCCGCCAAGGTCGCTCCCTTGCGCACGGAGAGACGGCGCGGCCCGTCACCATCGCCTTCACGCAGCAAATAGGCACCCTCGCCGTCGCTGTAAAAAAGCTCGCCCGTGAAAGGCTGCGACATCATCCCGGCGCGCGCATCGCCATCCACCGTCAGGCCGACCAGCGTACCCCATACCGGCAGACCCGATATGAAAGCGCGTGTGCCATCAATGGGGTCGATGACCCAGACATGGCTGCGGTCGATATTTTCCGGGCCATATTCCTCGCCCAGAATGCCGTGCTCGGGATAACGGTGCCCGATAACAGCGCGAATCGCCCGTTCCGCAGCGCGATCCGCTTCGGTAACAGGGTCGAAACCAACGCTGTATTTGTTGTCCACCGCGTTCAACTGACGAAAGCGCGGCAAAGTTTCAGCGGCTGCCGCGGCTGCCACTTCGGAAAAAAATGCCTTGTCGATGAGCAACCCCATCCTCCTGTTTCCAAGACATGGCTGCAACTTGTGCATCCATGCTAATTTTGCTCAATTATTGAGCAAGAAAAAATTCGCCCAAAAAAGATGCTCATTTTCTTGACGCAAGCATCTTTAGCGCGTAGCTTAAAGATCAGACAGGTCTTCCTGTTGATGCCTTTCGGGGCATTTCCTCCCTAGTCTTTGGCCGCGTTCGTATTGTTCGAGCGCGGCTCTTTTTATCTGCACGAGACCCGGATTGATTGCAGTTTTATCTATTCGGCGGCGAGCGGCGGCGCGATAAACAGATCGTCTGGTAGGGATGTGAGGTCACTGAGAAATTGATGCAGGTCGCCACATAATGTCTCGAAGCCCGCAAGCTTGTTCAGCGATTGCTCGTTCACATAGAGACTGCGATTAATCTCGATCTGCAAGGCATGGCACGCAACGGCAGGCCGACCGTAATGCTCGGTGATGAAACCGCCCGCATAGGGTTTGTTATGCGCAACCGAATAGCCGAGATCCCGCAACAGCTCGATAGCCGCCTGGGTGAGACGCTCACTGCATGAACGTCCGAAACGGTCGCCAATGATAAAATCCGGGCGTGAAGCCACTTCTCCCGGTCGCACGCCGCCGGGCATGGAATGGCAATCAATCAGAACCGCATAACCGAACTGCTGGCGGGTCGATTGCAGCAAGCCTTCAAGCCTGCGGTGATACGGCTTGTAAAGGTCTTCAATACGATAGAAGGCTTCGGCAAGCGGGATTCGCCCCGCATAGATCATCTGCCCCTCGCCCACCAGACGCGGCACTGTACCCAGCCCGCCAGCCACCCGCGCTGACTGACTGTTGGTGAAAGGCGGCAAGGCTTCGATGAACATGCGTGGATCAAGCTCATAGGCTTCGCGATTCACATCGAGAAAAGCGCGCGGGAAATGCGCCTTGAGCAGCGGCGCGCCCAGCCGGACTGCGGAAGCGAACAGTTCGTCCACATAACAATCTTCCGAATGGCGGATGCTGAGACTGTCGAGGCGGGATAATTCCAGAAAGGATTGCGGATAATAACGACCGCTATGCGGCGAGTTGAATACGAACGGAATTCGCTGCTCTGCCGGAGCATTCACCTCGAAAGGCGGTATCAGGCTGAAATCACGCTCCAAACTCATATTTTGATCCGTCTATGCATGTCTTGTTTGCGGCGGCTGGACACAGCGGCTCGACAAATTACGTCAACCGCAGCGCGGGTGCAAATGCCAACAGGGAACACCGAATTCGATCACGAACTGAAAACTGCGGCAATCCCGTCACAAATAACAGCTTGTTGCCAAATGCATGCCATAACAATTAACATTCGCGCGAGCATTCATTTCATATTTACCAAAGAAGCGTTTTCTAG
>JAEXXS010000276.1 GCA_023451915.1 Pseudomonadota bacterium
GTCGAGCGCTGGGAGGGGATGAACCTTTACAAGAAGCTGCGCGAGCAGGCGAAAGACCGCCCGCTTTATGTGCTGCACGATGGCCCCCCCTATGCCAACGGCAATATCCATATCGGCCATGCGCTGAACAAGATCCTCAAGGACGTCATCACCCGTTCGTTCCAGATGCGCGGCTATAATTCGAACTACGTTCCGGGCTGGGATTGCCACGGCCTGCCGATCGAATGGAAGATCGAGGAAAAATACCGCGCCGAAGGCAAGAACAAGGACGAAGTGCCGATCAACGAATTCCGCCGGGAATGCCGCGAATTCGCTGCCAACTGGATCAAGGTCCAGACGGATGAGTTCAAGCGCCTTGCGATCCTCGGCGATTTCGAAAGCCCCTATACGACGATGAACTTCCATGCTGAATCGCGTATCGCTGGCGAGCTTCTCAAGTTCGCGGCTTCCGGTCAGCTTTATCGCGGCTCCAAGCCGGTGATGTGGTCGGTTGTCGAGCGCACCGCGCTTGCCGAGGCGGAAGTCGAATATCACGATGTCGAGTCGGATATGATCTGGGTCAAGTTTCCGGTCGCGGGTCAGAATGACCTTTACGGCAGCGATGTGGTGATCTGGACCACCACGCCATGGACCATTCCCGGCAACCGCGCCGTGTCCTATTCGTCGCGTATCGAATACGGACTTTATGAAGTCACGGAAGCGGAAAACGATTTCGGCCCGCGTCCGGGCGAAAAGCTGATCTTCGCCGACAAGCTGGCCGAAGAAAGCTTCGCCAAGGCAAAGCTTCAGTTCAAGCGCCTGCGCAGCGTTTCGTCCGATGAGCTTGGCAAGGTTGTGCTCGATCACCCGCTGAAGGGTTTTGCGGGCGGCTATATATTTGCGGTTCCGATGCTCGACGGTGACCATGTGACCGACGATGCCGGCACGGGTTTCGTCCACACCGCGCCAAGCCATGGTCGCGAAGACTTTGAAGCCTGGATGAACAATGTTCGTGAACTGGAAGCACGCGGTATCGATCCGAGCATCCCGTTCCCGGTTGATGATGGCGGCTACTATACCAAGGACGCGCCGGGCTTCGGTCCGGACCGCGAAGGCGGCGCAGCGCGCGTCATCGACGACAACGGCAAGAAGGGCGACGCCAACAAGTCGGTGATGGATCAGCTTATCGCCCGTGACAAGCTCTTCGCCCGCGGTCGCCTGAAGCACTCCTATCCGCATTCCTGGCGCTCGAAGAAGCAGGTTATCTTCCGCAACACGCCGCAATGGTTCGTCTATATGGACAAGAACCTCGGCGACGGCACCACCCTGCGCTCGCGCGCGCTCAAGGCCATCGACGAGACGCGTTTCGTCCCGGCTGCCGGTCAGACGCGCCTGCGTTCGATGATCGAAGGCCGCCCGGACTGGGTGCTGTCGCGTCAGCGCGCCTGGGGCGTGCCGATCTGCGTTTTCGTGGATGAGGAAGGCAATATTCTTCAGGACGATGCGGTCAACAAGCGCGTTCTCGATGCTTTTGAAGCAGAAGGCGCTGATGCATGGTTTGCGGACGGCGCGCGCGAGCGTTTCCTCGGCAACCGCGCCAATGAGCCTTGGGTGCAGGTGCGCGACATTCTGGACGTGTGGTTCGATTCCGGTTCGACCCACACCTTCACGCTGGAAGACCGCCCGGATATGAAATGGCCGGCAGACGTCTATCTTGAAGGCTCGGACCAGCATCGCGGCTGGTTCCATTCGTCGCTTCTGGAAAGCTGCGGTACGCGCGGTCGCGCGCCATATAATGCCGTCGTGACCCATGGTTTCACCATGGACGAGCACGGCAAGAAAATGTCGAAGTCGCTCGGCAATACGGTGACGCCGCAGGACGTCATCAAGGAATCCGGCGCGGATATCCTGCGTCTGTGGGTCATGACGACCGATTATTGGGAAGATCAGCGCCTCGGCAAGAGCATCATCCAGACCAATATCGACGCCTATCGCAAGCTGCGCAACACCATCCGCTGGATGCTGGGGACGCTGGCGCATGATGAAGGCGAAAACGTTGCGCATGCCGATCTGCCGGAACTGGAGCGCCTGATGCTTCACCGTCTGACGGAGCTGGATGAGGTTGTACGCACCGGCTATGACACATTCGACTTCAAACGCATCGCCCGCGCCCTGATCGATTTCATGAATGTCGAGCTTTCGGCCTTCTATTTCGATATTCGCAAGGACGCGCTTTACTGCGATGCCCCGTCGAGCGTTCGCCGCAAGGCTGCGTTGCAGACCGTGCGCGAAATCTTCGACCGCCTGACGACCTGGCTCGCGCCGATGCTGCCTTTCACCATGGAAGAAGCATGGCTCGATCGCTATCCGCAGTCGGTTTCGGTCCATGCCGAGCAGTTTCGCCCGACGCCCGGCGCATGGCGCGACGATGTGCTGGCCGAAAAGTGGCGCAAGGTGCGCGCGGTTCGCCGTGTTGTGACCGGCGCGCTGGAACTGGAACGCGCAGACAAGCGCATCGGTTCGTCGCTGGAAGCGGCTCCCGTGGTCCATATCTCCGACAAGAGCCTGAGCGATTCGCTCGATGGTCTCGATTTCGCGGAAATCTGCATCACCAGCGGCATTGCGTTCAGCGATGCAGCAGCCCCGGAAGGCGCTTTCACGCTGGGCGATGTGAAGGGCGTGGCCGTTGTGCCAGCGCGTGCCGAAGGCGAAAAATGTGCGCGTTCGTGGCGTTATACCACGGATGTGGGTTCCGACCCGGAATTCCCGGACGTCTCGGCGCGCGATGCCGAGGCGCTGCGCGAATTGAAGGCGCTTGGCAAGCTCGACGCCTGATTGCAAAGATCGCAATCCGCTCCGGTTTCATCCGGGGCGGATTGTTTGTTTGCGTGACAGGGGGTTGCAGCCTCGCGCGTGAACATGGTGAAATAGCGGTTAATGCCGGATTGCCGGATGGGTTGCTCTCATGTACAAGGCAGTCCTCGGATAAATTTACGATCTGCCTTGGAGTTGCCGGTTTTTTGAGGCAAGGCACGCTGGAGCAAGCCTCGCGAACAGAGAATCGACAGGCGTAAAAGAAGTGGCGCTAATGAAGATTGACGGACGAGTTCTGAT
>JAEXXS010000373.1 GCA_023451915.1 Pseudomonadota bacterium
GCCCGCCATCGCGGACGCCTTGTCGTCCGTTCGCAGCTTGGCGAAGGCTCGACCTTCATGGTGCGCCTGCCGAAACGCGAAGGCTGACGGTTCAGCGCGAGAAGCGGCGCAGCAGTTCCCATTTCAGCGGGCGAAGCTTCTGATAAAGACGGGTGGAACGCAGTGACGTGACCAGTTGCTGGCCTGCCAGCGACAGTTTCCCGCGCGCTGTGCGGGCGGCAACATAATCGCGCAACGGGATCGTGCGGTTTGCGAAATCCTGCTTCCATGGCTCATTGCCGAAGCCGAGATCGAAACAGTCGTAATCATCGGCTTTCAGCGCTTCGATCAGGCGCAGGATCAGCACCTTGCCGGGCGAATATTTGTTCCACGCGCCATCTTCGAAAGTGGTGATCATCGCGCAATAATGCCCGTTGCGCGTGACACTCCACATGGTGGCGACCACCGCGCCGTCCATGGTCAGGGCGGAAAAATGCAGCGCGTTCAGGGCGGCGAGCGGTTCTGTCACCTTCTCGAAGAACTGGCGCTTTTCGGGATGGGCGTCGAAACCCGGCACGCGGGTTTCCACGAAGCGCCGCTGCTTCTGCCGCAGCATGGCGTCGAGAATGGCGGCGCGTTCTTCCGGCGTGCGCGTGACGAGAAAGCGATAGCGGCCTGCCTGACGCAGCGCCTTGGCGCGCTTTTTCAAAGTGCGCAGGCCGCGAATGGACGCCTCGATATCGGGCAGCGGCCGGTCGAGCGTGATCCATTGCGTTGCTTCGGCGCAATCGCGGTTGGAAATATACCAGAACGGATTGGGTCGACCCTCGACGGTTTCCGGCATCTTGTCGAAAGCGGCGATGTCGAAGGGCGGCAGGGCGGCGATGATGGCTTGCAGAAGGGCGTCTGCGCTGACGGCGTCCCATGTCTGCGCATGGTCGAAAAGGATTGGCGCATTGTAATCGGCCACACCGTCATCGGTGAAAGCGAGGACGCGCGCGCCATGTTGCTGCTGAATATAAAAGGGGACGAAAAGGATCGGGCGCTGGTGCTTATCGCGCACCTCGACCAGACAAAGCTCAGCCTTGCGGGCTTTGCCATAACTCGCTTCCCAGGCGCGCAAAAACGTTTTCGACTGAAAGACGAACAAGGCGCAGCCGTTGCCGTCGTTCGCGTCGGGCCAGTCTTCCGACAGATCGTCAACGCGATCATGCACTTTGATGTGGAACGGAGAAACCGGCATCGGAAACCTTGGTGTCGTCTATATTGGATGTATTCGCATGACAGTGTTTAGTTTATTTGAAACGAAAGGAAACTATGTCATGCCCAAATAGAGTTGGAAGAGTTAATGCTTTCCAAGGGATGACTGTCGATACCAACCGGGAGCGGGCAAGGCGGGCAATGTCAGTTTCGATTATCATCAAAACTTTGAACGAAGAACAGCGCATCGCCGCAGCGATAGAGAGCGCGCTTGCAGCCCTGCCGAACGGACAGGTCGAAGTCATCGTTTCCGATAGTGGTTCGACGGATCGCACGGTGGAGATCGCCAGCGCCTATCCGGTGCGGGTGGTGCAGATCGAAGCGCCTGCGCGGGCAAGCTGCGGTCTGGGGCCGCAACTGGGCTTTCAATATTCCACGCAGCCTTTCGTCTGCCTGATCGACGGCGACATGATCATCGAGCCGGATTTTATTCCCGCTGCCCTGCACTATATGGCGGAGCACCCGGAAACCGGCGGCGTGACCGGGCATGTGGTGGACCAGATTCTGGAAAGCCTCGAATTTCAGCGGCGCGCCCGCAGGCATACGCCCGAGAAGCAGGCGGGAAATATCGACCGGATGAATGGCGGCGGGCTCTATCGCCGCGCCGCCATCGAGCAGGCGGGCTATTTCTCCGACCGCAATTTGCACGGCCATGAAGAGTTTGACGCGGGCGTGCGCCTGCGCACCCATGGCTGGAAACTCTATCGTCTCGATCGGCCTTTCGTGCAGCATTTCGGCTATTCGATGAATGCCTACAAGCTTCTGACACGCCGTTGGAAAAGCAAATATCTGCGCGGCACGGGCGAGGTGCTGCGCGCAGCGGTCGGCCAGCCGCACTGGAAGAATGTTATAAAAGAACTGCCGGAATTGCGCCTTTGGGGCGCGGTCTATCTCTGGTGGCTGGTGGTGATCGCCGCACTTTTGCTGGGCTTCGTCACGCCTTGGGGCCCTGTGGCGGCGCTCGTCTTCGCGCTATTGCCTTTCGTGCTGATGTCGATCCGCGAGCGCAGCGTTTCGCTCGGCATCTATGCGGTTGTGGCGTGGATTTTCCATGCCGCAGCCATGCCGCTCGGCTTCTTCCAGCCGCGCCGAAAACCGCAGGACTGGATCGAAAGCCGGGTTTTGAAAGAGATATCCAAAGAGGCGTCATGAGAAAGCCGCTCGCCGCTCTTCTCACCTGTCTTGCGGGTCTCGGCGCTCTGGCGTTCTGGCCGGATACGACATTTGCGGAAGAGTGGATGCCGGTCAAAGAAACAAGGCTGGAGATGAAACCGGGCAGCCCGCTCGACTTCTCGTCCATTCTGCCCAATCCCGCGATTGATGAGCAAGGCCGCATCGTGGCCAATGCCGCCGGGCGTCTTGTCCGGGCGGCAAAGCCGGATGAGCCTCAGCGCCTGTTCTGCGCTTCGCTTTCCTGGCGATTGCCGTCAGCAGGCAAGATCGACCACGCCTTCATCGACCGCTATGTGCGGCAGCTCAGGCTGCACGGCTACAATATTGCGCGGCTGCATTTTCTCGATGCCGATCTGATGCTGGGCCGGGATGGCGACTTCAATTTCGACACGGAAGCCTTGGACCGCATTCGCTATCTGATGGCCGCCTTGAAACGCGAAGGCATTTACTGGACCATTGATGGGCTCACAGCAGAAAGCGGCGCGCTTGGCGGCAGGGATATCGACCGCTGGGGACCGGAAGGCAATCTGAAACGCCGCATCTATGTGGACGACACCGCGTTCGAACACTGGCTGCGGTTTCAAAAAGAAGTCTTTGCGACGGTCAATCCCTATACGGGACTGGCCCCGCTGCAAGACCCGGCGCTGGCGCTGGTCATTCCCTTCAACGAGAATGGCATTGAATTCACCAGTTTCGTGCATGGCAAGCAAGCAAGCGGCCCGTTCTGGCCGGGTTTTGCGTCGGCGTTCAACGCGTTTTTGAAAAAACGTTATACCAGCACCGCTGCATTGTCGCGCGCGTGGGGCGGGCTTGCCGCAGGCGAAAACCTCGAAGCGGGAACGGTGCAACTGCCGCAAAGCCGGTCCGGCGGCGGTGCGCGGCTGCATGATTTTCAGGCTTTCGCCATCGAGCGGGAGCAGGCGCTGGCCGCACGGCTTGAGGCTGCCTATCGGGCGCTTGGCTATAAGGGGCTGATCGCGCCCTACAACAACTGGTTCACGGTCCAGACTGCGCTGTCGCGCATGCCGCAACAGGCCATCAGCGCCAACACCTATCATGACTGGACCGGCTCGATGGAACCCGGCACGGCGATGAAACAGACCAGCTCCATTACTGACGCCGCCGCCTATGTCAGCGAGCTTGCGGCTGGCCGCTGGATCGGACGCCCGTTCTTCGTCACTGAATATGAACAACTGTTCTGGAATCGCTATCGTTATGAAGCCGGTCTGGTCTTTCCGGCCTATGCCGCCTTGCAGGGCTGGGATGGGATTTGCCGCCACGGGCAGGGGCCGGTCACGCTTGCTTTCGATGAGGCGGAGCCGAACCGCCAGCGCATCGTGCCCTATACATTTGCGGTCGATCCGGTGGCGCGTGCGGGTGAAACGCTGGCCTCGCTCCTGTTCCGGCGCGGCGATGT
>JAEXXS010000472.1 GCA_023451915.1 Pseudomonadota bacterium
GACGATTTGAGATGCGTGACATATTGATCGAAACGGTCGGCAAGCCCGCTGAGGTGCTCTTCCTGCCCCTCATCGCACGCCATGCGATAAGCCTTGCCATCGATGGTTACGGTAACGGTCGCTATGATAGCCTCCTATCGATCCAGAACGGCGCGGATGGTTTCCATCGCCGTGACAAGGCGCCGCGACACTTCGCGGTTGGCAGCTTCTAGCCGCTCGGCACGGGCCTCGGACTGGTCGAGTTCCTGAGCGAGACGGCTGCGGTCAGCATTCATACGCTGCACCTCTTCCTCGGCTTCGGCGAAATCGCCTTCCTTGTCCAGCCGCAGATCAACCGCGCTTTCGAGCGTGTTGAGTGCTTTTTCCAGCCGTTCCAGAACTTGCCTGAGGGTCGCTTCGGGTGCCATCCATGTCCTTTCTGATGCCCTTCAACGGCATCGAATCGCGTCTGCCGGACGGGCTTGCTTGAAAAGATTGTAATAATCGACCGCCGGATAAGCAACAAATGAGGCGTCCATATGCGCTTTCATGCACCGTTAATCGGTGCAAAAATGGCTTTTGAGCGATTACGGCGCTGCTTTCCACAGAACTCGCTCGATTAGTCGCAGACAGTTTATTACCCAAAAGTCACGCATTTATTGACTCCTCATACGCAGGTGCTATGTGTCCCGGTGCCTTCTGGACTACGGAGCCGAAAAACGCCGCACGGTTTTCGGCGTCATTCGTGCAAAGCCAAAAGGCATCGCCGCAACCCCGTTAAACCCTCCCATGGAAAGACGGCTGAGACCATGAGCAATTCCGACAAACAAAATCAGTTGGCCAACGCCATCCGCTTCCTCTCGATGGATGCGGTTGAGAAAGCCAATTCCGGCCACCCCGGCCTGCCGATGGGCGCAGCTGACATAGCGACGACGCTTTATACCCGTTTCCTTTCGCACGACCCGCAGAACCCGCATTGGCCGGATCGCGACCGTTTCGTGCTGTCTGCCGGTCACGGCTCGATGCTGCTTTATTCGCTGCTCTATCTTTCGGGCTACGAAGACATCACCATCGATGAAATCAAGAATTTCCGCCAGCTTGGATCGCGTACCGCCGGTCACCCGGAATACGGCCATGCCGCCGGCATCGAAACGACGACCGGCCCGCTCGGCCAGGGCATTGCCAATGCCGTCGGCATGGCGCTCTCCGAACGCATCTTGAACGCACAGTTCGGCGACAGCCTCGTCAACCACTACACTTATGTGCTTGTCGGCGACGGCTGCCTCATGGAAGGCATCAGCCAGGAAGCCATCTCGCTGGCCGGTCACCTCAAGCTCAACAAGCTGATCGCCTTCTGGGACGACAACAACATTTCCATCGACGGCCCGATCTCGATGGCCGACAACACCAACCAGCCTGCGCGTTTCGCCGCTTCCGGCTGGAACACGCTGGCTGTTGACGGCCACGATCAGGACGCCATCGCCAAGGCGATCGAACTGGCCAAGGTTTCCGACAAGCCGACCCTGATCGCCTGCAAGACGACCATCGGCTTCGGCGCACCGAACAAGGCTGGCACCAACAAGGTGCATGGCTCGCCGCTCGGCGCGGAAGAAATCGCAGCCACCC
The DNA here is from genome assembly GCA_023451915.1 of Pseudomonadota bacterium. Next base: position 1,606 of record JAEXXS010000472.1, read on the forward strand.
GCAAGGCGCTCGGCTGGTCGGCAGAGCCTTTCGTCGTTCCGGCTGAAGTTCTGGACGCATGGCGCGTGGCTGGCCTCAATGCCGCCAAGAAGCGTCAGGAATGGGAAAAGCGTTTCGCCGCTGCCGACGCGGAAACCCGCGCAGAATTCGAACGCCGCATGCGTGGCGATCTGCCTGCCGGTTTCGATGCGGCCATCGTCGAATACAAGAAGAAGCTTTCCGCTGAAAAGCCGAAGGTCGCCACCCGCAAATCTTCGGAAATGGCGCTGGAAGTCATCAACGGCATCGTCCCGGAAACCATCGGCGGCTCTGCCGATCTCACCGGTTCGAACAACACCAAGACCAGCCAGACCAAGGCTGTCACGCCGGAAAACTACGGCGGCCGTTATGTTCATTATGGCATCCGCGAACTCGGCATGTCGGCAGCCATGAACGGTATCACGCTGCATGGCGGTCTGATCCCTTATTCCGGCACCTTCCTGACCTTCTCGGATTATGCGCGTCCGGCCATGCGTCTGTCGTCGCTGATGGGCATCCGCGTCATCTATGTCATGACGCATGATTCCATCGGTCTTGGCGAAGACGGCCCGACCCACCAGCCGGTGGAACATCTGGCGGCACTGCGCGCCATTCCGAACCACAATGTCTTCCGTCCGGCAGACGCTGTGGAAACGGCGGAATGCTGGCAGCTGGCGCTGCATTCGACCAAGACCCCGTCCACGCTGGCTCTGACCCGTCAGAACCTGCCGGTCGTGCGCACCGAGCATCGCGAAGAAAACCTCTGCGCTTACGGCGCTTACGAACTGGCCACGGCCAGCGATGACGCCAAGGTGACGATTTTCGCCACCGGCTCGGAAGTGGAAATCGCGCTCAAGGCCCGCGACCTTCTCGAAGGCAAGGGCATTGCCACGCGCGTCGTCTCGGTGCCGTGCTTCGAACTGTTCGAAGGCCAGAGCGACGCCTACAAGCAGGCGACCATCGGCAACGCGCCGGTCAAGCTTGCCATCGAAGCGGCGATCTCGCTTGGCTGGGAACGCTTCATCGGCGAAGACGGCATCTTCATCGGCATGAAGGGCTTCGGCGCTTCGGGCGAGATCAACGATCTCTACAAGCATTTCGGCATCACGGCGGAACACGCCGCTGAAGCCGCGGAAAAGAAGCTTAACGCCGCAGCATGATTTTTTGAACGCCGGCGTCTCAAAAACGCCGGCGTTTAAGTTTCCGGTCAGTGCCGCGCGGGATTCGTCCGAATGCCCGGCACCGGCTGAATTATGAAGCACTGCAAGTGCATTATCCTATCGGGAGATTTACAGAAAATGGCAGTCCGCGTCGCAATCAACGGTTTTGGCCGCATTGGCCGCAATGTTCTCCGCGCTATCGTGGAATCGGGCCGCACCGACATTCAGGTCGTCGCGATCAACGATCTCGGCCCGGTGGAAACCAATGCGCATCTTCTGCGCTATGACAGCGTCCATGGCCGTTTCCCCAAGGAAGTCAAGGTCGCAGGCGACACCATCGACGTCGGCTATGGTCCGATCAAGGTCCATGCCGTTCGCAACCCGACCGAACTGCCGTGGAAGGAAGAAGGCGTCGACATCGCGCTGGAATGCACCGGCATTTTCACCGCGCGTGACAAGGCGGCCATGCATCTGGAAGCTGGCGCCAAGCGCGTCATCGTTTCGGCTCCGGCCGACGGCGCTGACCTCACGGTCGTTTACGGCGTCAACCACGACAAGCTCACCAAGGACCATCTGGTCATCTCCAATGCGTCGTGCACCACCAACTGCCTTGCGCCGGTGGCACAGGTCCTCAACGATGCCATCGGCATCGAAAAGGGCTTCATGACGACGATCCACTCCTATACGGGCGACCAGCCGACGCTGGACACCATGCACAAGGATCTCTACCGCGCCCGCGCGGCAGCGCTCTCCATGATCCCGACCTCGACGGGTGCAGCCAAGGCTGTTGGTCTCGTTCTGCCGGAACTGAAGGGCAAGCTGGACGGCGTCGCCATCCGCGTGCCGACGCCGAATGTCTCGGTCGTTGACCTGACCTTCATCGCCAAGCGTTCGACCACCGTGCAGGAAATCAACGACGCGATCCGCTCTGCCGCCAATGGCCGCCTCAAGGGCATCCTCCGCTACACGGACGAGCCGCTTGTCTCGCACGACTTCAACCACGATCCGCATTCCTCGGTCTTCCACATGGATCAGACCAAGGTCATGGACGGCACCATGGTTCGTATCCTGTCGTGGTACGACAATGAATGGGGCTTCTCCAACCGTATGGGCGACACTGCCGTCGCTCTCGGCAAGCTGATCTAAGCCCCGTGGCCTGACTATGTTTCGCGCCCTTCTCCCCACTGTCGCCCGCTGGCGTCCGCTGGAAGGAGAAGGGCTCGAACATTTGAATCTTGCGCCTGCAGGCCGTAATATTCATGCCGAAAGCGTGGTGATCGGCAATCGCGGCGGCGATGCTTACGGCGTCCGCTACAGCATTGACTGCGACAGCACCTGGCGTGTTCTTCATTTCCTGATCGAGACCACATCCGGCCAGAAGCTGGAACTTTCTTCCGATGGCGAAGGCCATTGGCGGTCGATGAATGGCGATTCTCTGCCGGAATTCGACGGCTGCATCGATATCGATCTGGCGGGAACGCCCTTCACCAACTCTCTGCCCATACGCAGGCTTGGCCTGACACCGGAAAGCGGCACCGTTCAGCTGGACATGCTTTACGTGCCGTTCGACAGTTTTCAGCCGCTCCGCGACCGTCAGCGTTATAGCTGTATGGAAGAAGGCAGGCTCTATCGTTATGCGGCGGCGGACCGCACTTTTACCGCCGATCTGCCCGTCGATGAAGACGGGCTTGTGACCGATTATCCAACCCTGTTCCAGCGTTTGCCCGTTTAAGCCGGACTATCCGACCGATAGGACTGCACGACACGCCGGAACAAGCCAGGGAGAAAACTTATGGGTTTCCGCACTCTCGACGACGCCGACGTCAAATCCAAACGCGTTCTGGTCCGCATTGACCTCAACGTGCCGATGGCCGACGGACAGGTGACCGACCTCACCCGCATCGAGCGCATCGTTCCAACGATTGCTGAACTGTCGAAGAAGGGCGCAAAGGTCATTTTGCTCGCCCATTTCGGTCGTCCGAAAGGCGTTGCCTCCGACGAAAATTCGCTGAAGCATGTCGTGAAGCCGCTCGCCAAGGTGCTCGGCCACGGCGTTCATTTTGCGGAAGACTGCATCGGCGACAAGGCCAAGGCCGCTGTGGATGCGCTGAAGGACGGCGACGTTCTGCTGCTGGAAAACACCCGTTTCCACAAGGGCGAGGAAAAGAACGATCCGGAATTCGTCAAGGCGCTGGCCGCCAATGGCGATCTCTACGTCAATGACGCGTTTTCGGCTGCCCACCGCGCCCATGCTTCGACCGAAGGTCTGGCCCATGTACTGCCCGCTTTTGCCGGTCGCGCCATGCAGGCTGAACTGGAAGCGCTGGAAAAAGGCCTCGGCAATCCGGCCCGTCCGGTTGTCGCCATTGTCGGCGGCGCGAAGGTCTCGACCAAGCTCGACCTCCTGTCGAACCTCATCGAAAAAGTCGATGCGCTGGTGATCGGCGGCGGCATGGCCAACACCTTCCTCGCAGCGCAGGGCCACGATGTCGGCAAGTCACTCTGCGAACATGATCTCGCCCACACCGCGCGTGAAATCATGGCGAAGGCCGAAACCACCAAATGCGCCATCATCCTGCCGGTCGATGCGGTTGTGGGCTGGCACTTTGCCGCCGATACGCCAAACAAGACCTATGGCGTCGATGCCTTGCCAAGCGACGGCATGATCCTCGATGCAGGCGCATTGTCGACCGACCTGATTGCTTCGGCCATCGACGATGCGGCAACACTGATCTGGAATGGCCCGCTTGGCGCATTTGAACTGCGCCCGTTCGATACGGCAACGGTCAAGACCGCCAAGCATGTCGCGGCCCGCACCAAGGCTGGCAAGCTTGTTTCGGTCGGCGGCGGCGGCGATACGGTTGCAGCGCTGAACCATGCCGGTGTGGCCGACAACTTCACCTATATTTCGACGGCAGGCGGCGCTTTCCTCGAATGGATGGAAGGAAAGCCGCTTCCGGGCGTTGATGTGCTGAAGAAATAAAGCATAGCGGCTTTACGCGGAAAATGCGTATGAACACATGAGAAGGCCCCGGAAACGGGGCCTTCTCATTTCGGGATTTGGTCACGATTTCGGCGTCAGCTTCAAAAGGCGTCCGGGATTATCATCTTCGATCAGCCAGATCGCGCCATCCGGGCCGACAGCCACATCGCGGATGCGATTGCCCATATCGAAGCGCTCGGCTTCATCCGGCTGGCCTTTGCCATCAAATGTCACTCGCACCAGGGCCATCGAAGAAAGACCGGCGATCAGAGCCGAACCATCCCAGGATTTGAACAGATCGCCCTTGTAAAAGACCAGACCGCCCGGTGAGATCACCGGCGTCCAGTACAGCAGCGGCGCTTCGAATTCGGGGCGTGTGCTGTGGCGCGGGATCGGCCTGCCGCTATAATTGTC
>JAEXXS010000137.1 GCA_023451915.1 Pseudomonadota bacterium
CTCAGATTCTGTCGGAAGAAAAGAAGGCTGGCATCACCGATATCAATCATTTTGCCTATCCGACCTTCGCCAAGGCAGCGCGCCAGCGGCGTGACAACCTGTTCGGTTCGATCGGCGATCTGATGTCCCAGAAGGAAGCTGCCGAGGCAGAATTGGCCGTCGCCGAGATCGAGCTATCCAAGGCGGAAGCGCTGGAAGAGCGCGACGGCGGCAAGGCGCCCCGCGAAGTCGTCGAGCGTCCGGCCAATCAGCGTCGTGCCATGATCGGCTGATCAAGGGCAAAACGATTGCGGTTTTTGAGGCGCCGCCCTTCCAGCAAGGGCGGTGCCTTTTCGTCTGCGCATAGCCTGCCCGCGAAATGGCAAGCGTTACGGACAAGCGCCCGCATCGTCGTCATCGAAACTTGGTTTGCATCCCGCCTCGCCCGCATGTAGGGAAGAAGTGCAATGCAGAAATCCGCCCCCTCGGGGCTTCAACCAGCCCCAGACAAATTCAATTTCAAGAAATTGCCGAAGCTGCTCCAATGGAGCCTGCTTTTGGTGGTGTCGGCTATCCTGATTTTTGCAGGCGAACTGCTGCATCTTCCGGCAGCATTGCTGCTGGGTGCGATGATCGGCGGCATTCTGATGGCGGCTGGCGAAAGTACCGTCCGCGTGCACAGCCAGCTTTCAACGCTCGCGCAGGCCGTGGTCGGACTGCTGATTGCCCGCGCCATCACGCCCGAGTTCTTCTCCAATATGGGCCGGCACCTGCCGGTCATCCTGATCTCGATGCTCTTCGTGCTGTTTGCCAGCACAGTGATCGGCTATCTGCTGGCGCGGTTCCGCGTTCTGCCGGGAACCACCGCCGTCTGGGGTTCATCGCCGGGCGCTGCCACCGCCATGACCCTGATGGCGGAATCCTTCGGCGCAGATGCGCGGCTCGTCGCCTTCATGCAATATCTGCGCGTCGTGCTGGTCGCGACTACGGCGTCGCTCGTGGTGCGCCTTGGCGCGGGCGTGGAAATGGCAACGCCCGCCGCCGTGGACTGGTTTCCACCGCTCAACCCATCCAGCCTTGGCGCAACGCTGCTTCTCGTTGTTGCTGGCGCGTTTCTGGGGCAGATCTCGCGCATTCCAACGGGCGCCATGCTGGTGCCGCTGGTGCTGGGCGCAATCCTGCAAGATACCGGCATCATGACCATCGACCTGCCGCCATGGCTGCTGGCGCTCAGCTATACGGTGATTGGCTGGCGCATCGGGCTTGGCTTCTCGCGGGCGATCATCGCCCATGCGGCGCGCGCCTTTCCAGCCGTGCTGGCCTCGACACTCATTCTGATCGCCGTCTGCGGCCTGTTCGGCATGGCGCTTGGCCATATGCTCGATCTCGATCCCCTGACCGCCTATCTCGCGACCAGCCCCGGCGGTGCGGACACGGTGGCCATTATCGCTGCATCCACCCATGTCGACCTGCCCTTCATCATCGCCATGCAGACAAGCCGTTTCTTCGTGGTGCTTTTTGCCGGACCGGCGATCGCCCGCTTCGTCGCCAAACGTGTAGAGAGACGGCTGGAAAAATCAGGTCAATAAAAAACCCGGCTTTCGCCGGGCTTTCCTTTAACGCAACGGATCAGTTCAGGCCTTGCCGTGGAAACCACGGATAGCGCCGATGATCTTGTCCTGATCGGCTTCCGACAGATAGGGATGCATCGGCAGGCTCAGAATGCGCGATGGCAGAGCTTCTGAAACCGGCAGACCACCCGGCGCAACCGGATAATGCTTATAGGCCGTCTGCTGGTGCAGCGGCTTCACATAATAGATCACCGACGGAACGCCCTCGGCGTGAAGATGCGCCTTCAGCCCGTCGCGGTTTTCGCTTTCGATGGAATATTGCGCCCAGGCGGAACGGTTGCCGGCCGGAAGAGCCGGAACCTTCACCACATCCTTCAGCGCTTCATTGTAACGCTTGGCGATACGGTCACGCGCTTCCATTTCGTCTTCGAGGATCGCAAGCTTTTCCAGGAGAACAGCAGCCTGGATTGTGTCGAGACGCGAATTGATACCAATGCGCACATTGTCGTACTGGGTTTCACCCTTGCCGTGGAACAGCACCGAACGCAGCGTATCCGCAAGCGCGGCATCGTTGGTGAACATCGCGCCGCCATCGCCATAGCAGCCGAGCGGCTTGGCCGGGTAGAAGCTGGTCGCACCGACGTGGCCGAATGCGCCGCACATGACATTGTCGCGCTTACCGCCGATGGACTGTGCCGCATCTTCGATGATGAAAAGGCCTTCGCGATCGGCAATGGCGGTGATGCGGTTATAGTCGGCAGCGAGACCGAACAGATCGACCGGAATGATTGCCTTCGGCTCCAGACGGCCTTCCTTGCGGATAGCGGCAATGGCAGCTTCAAGCTGTTCGACATTCAAGTTGTAGCTGTTGGCGTCGACATCGACGAAAACCGGCTCCGCACCGACCAACGCCACGACTTCCGCCGTTGCAGCAAAGGTGAAGGACGGAACGAATACAGCATCGCCAGGGCCGATGCCGCGCGCCATCAGAGGCATCTGCAGGGCGTCGGTGCCGTTGGCGCAGGCGATGACATGTTCGACGCCCAGATATTCACCAAGCTTCTTCTCGAACTCTGCCACTTCAGGTCCAAGAATATAACGGCCTTCCGCAACAACCTTGGAAATGGCGGCATTGAGACGGTCTTCGATACGCGCGCGCTGCGCCCCAAGATCAATAAACTGCATGTTGGCTCCATAGAGTTGGCCTCGCACGAACCACGTGCGAATCCTTGGCACCTATTTATTCGCTTGCGCCCCGTCCTGCCATGGCCGGGGCGTTCAAAGTTTTGCGAAGGCTGTAACACCGCTTGACGAAACGTAAAGCACCGTCCGCGAAGATGTTATTTGCTGTGCTGCACCGAACCTTCGGTCAATATCCGCAGGACACTGATGGCTTCCTTGCCATCGGTCCGCGGGGTTTCGCGGGTTTCAATGCAATGCAGGAAATGCTGCAGCTCGCGAGTGAGCGGCATGCCTTCCTCGACCGGTATATAGATCGGCTCCGCCGACTTGAAAGCCCACTGGTCGTTTTCCCGCCAGACTTCGTGCTTGTAGAAAGCAAGCTTGCGGTCCCACGGCTCGCCATCGTCGAAAACGGCCATGCCCTTGGTGCCGGTCACGCTCAGACGACGCTCGCGATAAGCATTGAGCCGCGAGGCAAAAAGATGCCCGCGAATGCCGCTCGGGAACTCCAGATGCACATGCGCAAAATCATTCAGATGGTCGATGATGGCCGTGCCTTCGCCGCGAATGGCGTTTGGCTCCTCGCCGGTGATGGCGAGAATCATCGACAGATCGTGTGGCGCGAGATCCCACAGCGCATCGAACTGCGCGTGGAACTTGCCGAGACCGACGCGATGCGAATGAACATAGCGGATATCGCCCAGTTCACCGCTTTTGACCATGTCGAGAAGCTTTTCGAAAGCCGGATGAAACCGCAGAACATGGCCGACCATGAAGATGCGACCATTTTCGCGCGCCGCCTCCACTTCGGCTACCGCCGAGGGGACATCAAGCGCAATGGGCTTTTCGACGAGAACGTCCTTGCCGTTCTTCACAGCTTCGGTTGCATATTGCGCGTGGAACTGTGCAGGCAGGGCCAGAACGATGCCGTCAATGTCTGGACGGGTGAACAATTCATCAACCGGAACATTCGGAACGCCGAATTCTGAAGCGAATCGTTCGGCATTTGCCGGATTGGCGTCGGAGACTGCCTGAAGGGCGCCGAGGCTCTTCAGGGTACGAATGTGGTTGCCGCCCCAATAGCCGCAACCCAAAACCGCAATACGAGGTGCCATGAAACTATGCCTTTGCTTATGCACAGTTCCTTATCGGTGCAAATGATGGAA
>JAEXXS010000199.1 GCA_023451915.1 Pseudomonadota bacterium
GCCCAAGCGGCTCCATCGGTATGTCCCGGTTCTTGATCACATGCGCCACATATTGAACCGTGCTGGTGATCGGCGTTCCCGGCATCAGCTTCTGCATGATATCTGCATTATGCTCGCGGAACATCGACGAATAGGCCGCATAATTCACGCCCAGTATGGCAATCGTCGCCGCGAGGCAGGCCAAGATAATGCCAGTATTGGCCGCGACCTTGCCCAGCAAAGGGCGGTGCTTGACCCGCACCCAGATGATCAGCAGCGACGGCACAACACCGAAAAGCACCATGTGCCAGACGAAGCTTGGTGTCAGTAGCGCACCGGATTCTGCCTGTGTTGTCGTCAGCGCTGCCTCAACCACATTTTTATCGATGATCGTCCCGAATGTATCAGTGAAATAGGAGCCGCCCGCCGCGATCAAGACAAATAGTATCAAGATCGGCTTGATGACATATTTCGCCGAAAACGCCAGAAGCAGCGCCGTGTGCAACAGCAGAAGTGCTGCTGTTACGCCTGCCAGTTTCCACGGCGCATCAGCGTAATATGCGCCGATTGCGTGCCAGAATGAGGCGTTGGTGAAGATGAAAACGTAAAGCACCGTCAGAAGGCACAATGGGCCGCTGGCGATAGTCGGACGGAATTTTTGCATGGCGTATGTTTCAAGCGGCTCTGTTCGATATCCGCCCGCAACGCTGGCAGATCTATATGACCAATACGCCTTTGCAAGCGTTTGCTTAGAAACATGCAAATATAATGGTTTTTCTACGGCAGAGCGACCGCAACGCGGTCTCCCCCCTTCATTTTTCACCTGGGATCAAAGGTTGACCCAGGCGCCGTTTCTCTTTGACGAGCGTACGCAGGCGTCGATAAAGCTCACGCCCAGTAGCCCATCGTCAACCGTCGGATAAAGCACCGCGCTGTCCGGCTTTTTGCCTTCGCGATGCGCCTCGATGGCATTGGCCGCTTCGGTATAGATCGTCGCAAAGGCTTCGAGATAGCCTTCCGGATGACCGGCAGGCACACGCGTCACCCGTGCAGCCTCTGGACCAGCCCCCGCACCGCCGCGCGTGATCAGCCGCTTTTCGCCACCAAACGGTGTGAACCACAGCCGGTTGGGGTCTTCCTGCGCCCATTCAATCCCGCACTTTGTGCCATAGACACGCAGACGAAGTGCGTTTTCATTACCGGGAGCAACCTGACTGCACCAGAGCATCCCTTTTGCGCCGCCGGCAAAACGCAGCATCACATGCGCATTATCATCAAGACGCCGCCCCGCAACAAAACTGTCGAGATCGGCGGCCAGACTGTCGAGTGTCAGGCCGGTTACAAAGGAGGCCAGATTGAAGGCATGGGTGCCGATGTCCCCCGTGGCACCGCCAAGGCCCGACTGCGCCGGGTCAGTGCGCCAGACAGCGCCCTTTGCACCCGTGGCTTCGACGGCTTCGGTCAGCCAGTCCTGCGCATATTCCACCTGCACGACACGCAGATCACCCAGTTCGCCGCTGGCCACCATGGCGCGGGCCTGCCGCACCATCGGGTAACCCGTATAGTTGTGCGTCAGCACGAACAGTGCGCCGCTCTCATCCGCAGCCTTTTTCAGCTTTTTGGCATCGGCCAGCGTGGAGGTCAGCGGCTTGTCGCAAATGACGTGGATGCCGCGCTTCAGAAACTCTTTCGCAGCCTCATAGTGAACATGGTTGGGCGTCACGATGGAAACGGCTTCAATACCGTTTTTCAGTCGCGCTTCGCGGATCGCCATCTCCCGGAAGTCCGAATAGATGCGATCTGATGCCAGACCCAGTTCACGGCCAGAAGCTTGCGCCTTTTCCGGCGAGGACGACAGCGCGCCCGCAACCAGTTCGAACCGGTTGTCGAGCCGGGAGGCCATACGGTGTACGCCGCCAATGAAGGCCCCTGCTCCACCGCCAACCATGCCGAGACGGATGCGCGGCGTTGCGGTTTCCTTGGTTTTGGCTTCAATCGTCATGGATTCCTCATTTCGTCTCAAAGACCCAGCATACGGCGATTGGCAGCGTCATCGGTGCCGCCCGATGCAAAATCATCGAATGCCTTGTCGGTGACGCGGATGATATGCGCCTTTACGAATTCCGCGCCTTCACGCGCGCCGTCTTCCGGGTGCTTCAAAGCGCACTCCCATTCGACCACGGCCCAGCCGTCGAAATCATTCGCGGCCATTTTCGAGAAGACAGCGCCGAAATCAACCTGCCCGTCACCGAGTGAACGGAAGCGCCCGGCGCGATTGACCCAGCCCTGATAGCCGCCATAAACGCCCTGGCGACCGGTCGGGTTGAACTCCGCATCCTTGACGTGGAACATCTTGATGCGATCTTTGTAGATGTCGATATTGTCGAGATAATCGAGACATTGCAGCACATAATGCGACGGGTCGTAGAGCATGTTGGCGCGCGGGTGGTTTTTTACGCGTTCCAGAAACATTTCGAATGTCACGCCGTCATGCAAGTCTTCGCCCGGATGAATTTCGTAGCAGATATCGACGCCATGCTCCTCGGCATGATTGAGGATCGGCGTCCAGCGGCGCGCGAGTTCATCAAACGCCGTCTCCACAAGACCAGCAGGGCGCTGCGGCCAGGGATAAACAAACGGCCATGCAAGCGCACCGGAAAAGGTCGCATGTGCGCCGATACCGAGATTGCGCGACGCCTTGATCGCCATCTTGACCTGTTCGACGGCCCAGGCCTGTCGGGCCTTGGGATTGCCGCGCACTTCCGGCACGGCAAAGCCGTCAAAAGCTTCATCATAGGCTGGATGAACAGCGACGAGCTGCCCCTGTAGATGGGTGGAAAGCTCGGTGACAACGACACCGTTTTCCTTCGCCACGCCGGCGAATTCGTCGCAATAATCCTTGGATTGAGAAGCTTGTCTGAGATCGATCAGCTGGCTTGCCCAGGTGGGCACCTGCACGCCGACATAGCCTTTCTCGGCGGCCCATTTTGTAATGCCGTCCCATGTGTTGAACGGCGCTGCATCGCCCGCGAACTGCCCGAGGAAAATCCCCGGCCCCTTGATCGTCTTCATCGAAACTCCTCCAGAATAAAATGAAAATGCGCCCGTCAGAAGACGGGCGCACGCAACGGATCAGAATGGCGAATCCGGGAAGTAGAACTGCTTGGCATTGTCTTTTGTGACCAGCGTTGCATCGAGGATGTAAGTGCCGCTGACGGGTGTCTGGTCATAGAAATGACCGGCCGTGAGCTGCATGGCGGTGCCCACCATCGCTGGCGGATAAAGCACATCGACCGGCACGAGCTTGTCGCCGTCCATGACCTTCTTGATCATGTCCTTGGAACCTGCACCGGCAACGATATACTGGATATCGCTGCGGTTCGCCTGCTTGATGGCTTCGAGCACGCCGACAGCCATGTCGTCATCCTGACACCAGACCACATCGATCTTCGGATATTTGGTCAGGAAATCCTGCATCACGCGGAAGGCATCGTCGCGGTTCCAGTTGCCGTACTGACGGTCGAGAATCTTGACGTTGGAGCCTTCAATGCCCTTGTCAAAACCGTCCTGACGCTGCTGGTCAATCGGGATCGGCATGCCGCGAATAACGACAACCTGTGCATCCGGGGTGGTCTTCTTGATATATTCGCCTGCGACCTGACCAAGCGCCGGATTGTTACCGGCGACATAAAGATCACGGATCGAATTGTCGTTGCTGCTCGGCGCACGGTCGACCAGAGCGACGAAGGTGCCCTTATCCTTGATTTCCTTGATCGCGTTGACCAGCGGATCCGGATCGGACGGCAGAACGACCAGCGCATCAAGCCCCTGTACCGCCAGATCCTGTAGCGCATTGGCCTGATTGGCTGCATCCGGCGAGGTCTTGACGATGACGTTCAGGCCCGGATGCTCCTGCATCAGAAGCTTTGCCACGCGCTCGGCGTGATAGACGACACCGGCGGTCCAGCCATGATCGGCGGCCGGAATTGAAACGCCGATGGTGACTTTCTTGTCCTGTGCGCTGGCGACACTGGTAAATGCCATGGCGCTTGCTGCCAAAGCGGCGAAAGCAACGCCCAAAAATTTCCTTCGCATGTTTTCCTCCCAAAAAACGGGGCTTGTCTCTTTCAATGGACGCATGCCTTGTTCCCAGCACCGTATCCGGTTGCGGGAGACATACCCCTTTTGCCGGAATCGCCCCTGCAATCCCGCCAATTCCTGCATGTCATCGTCGTGATAGTGACCGCTGTACCAGCATGGCGATGATGATGATCGCGCCTTGAATGGCTCCGATCAGATATTCGCTGATGAAGTTCGACAGCAGCATGATGTTGCCGACGATCTCCAGGATGAAAGCGCCGCAGATGGTCCCCCAGACGCGGGCGACACCGCCGCGCAGCGCAGTTCCGCCGACGACAACCGCCGTGATGGCCTGCAACTCCCAAAGGATGCCGGTCGTGGCCGATGTAGACCCCAAACGCGGCACGTAAAGCAGTACAGCCACGGCCACGCAAAGCCCCTGCACGACATAGGCAATGGTTCGCACACGCTTGACCGAAATGCCGGAATAGCGCGCCACATCCTCGCTGGAACCAACCGCAATCACATGCCGCCCATAGCGCGTGCGATAGAGGACGAAGGCAGCAATCGCCGCCGTGACGAAAATGGCGATCACCGGCACCGGTACGCCGAAAACCGTGCCAAAATAGGCCGGGCGATAGAGCGACTGTATCTCAGGATTGCGGAGCGTGATCGCGCCGCCCTGTGACAGCCATGTGGTGAGGCCGCGATAGATACCCATCGTGCCAAGCGTCGCAATGAAAGGCTCGATTCCGCCAACCGTCGTGATCAGTCCGTTCAGGAGACCGCAGGCCGCCCCCACCACGACCGCCAGCATAACGGCGGCAATCAGCATCATCACCGGATCGGCAATGACGCCGCTATTCATGAACAGGATCATGATACTGGCGACAAAGGCCACCATTGCGCCAACCGAAAGATCGAGACCGCCAGACGAGATCACATAGGTCGCACCCAGTGCGATGATAGCGATGAAAGCGCTGCGCGTTGCGACATTCAGCAGATTGTCGATGCTGATGAAGTTGGGATTAGCGATTGCGCCAAGAACCAGCAGCAGAGCGAGCGCGATGAACGGCGCGATGGCTCTCAGGTCCCAGTCCTTGGACGTTTTCGGCGCCCGGCTTTTGTCAGTCGCAACCTGTGTCATTGAATTCCCACTCATTGTCTTTTTCTGTTTATTGCCGCTCAGGCCGCTTCTGCATCAACACCGGTTGCCAGAACCACAATGTCATGTTCCGTCATCCGCTCGCCTGT